>JABDLS010000153.1 GCA_013002885.1 Gemmatimonadota bacterium
GTGCCCGATCGACACACCCGGCAGGCTCGGTTCTCCGCCACCGATCACGTTCCAGCCCGGTCCGACCAGGTGGACCCAGTACCGGAGCGACGGCGCACTCTGAGAGCGGTGCGGGTCGTTGGCCATCATGGGATATCCACTCGCTGAGCGACTCCCGTCGACGACCCAGTTGTTCGAGCCGATGTCCTGCTCGACATCGTACGCTACGGCTCGGGCGGCCTCGGCCGCCGCGGCTTCCAGCATGGCGAAAGCGTCGCCGTCTCCCCTTCGGCTCGCGACGACGATGTCCTCCGGACGGAACCGCACCCCGCCACGGAACGCGTCATAGACGCCGAGAATGTCTTCGGAGAGCGCCATGCCGTCGATGGAGGGATCGAGTTCGAGGTCCGGATCCCCCGGACCGTAGGTGGCCAGGGCCTTCACCGTTTCCGCGCCGACCGCCGCGACCCGACGCCCCGTGGAGAGCTCGGCCCCGATGTTGCCGAGGAGACCCTGGTGACGGGAGATGACCACCTCGGGCGTCCACACGCCCGGAGTTATGCCAAGGAGCTCGAACTCAGGTGTGAGGAGGCTGGGGTCGGCCTCGGTCTGGGCGATATACGCATTGATGCCATCGACGTAGGCATTGATGATCTCGATGCCGTTGTCGTGGTAGTGGCTCAGCTCCTGATCGAGGTCACGACGGAACTTGAACAGGCGCGTCCCGATATCCCGCTCGAGCTCGCGTTCGCCCAGGATCTCGGCAACCGTCCCTGTGGCCTGACGTCGCCAGAGCTCGAGTTGGAACAGCCGATCGCGTGCCGCATTCCAGCCCTGAGCAAAGAAGAGGTCGTGCTCGGTCTCGGCATAGATATGACTGATGCCCCACTCGTCGACGAGTACCTCGACGGGTTGGTCCAGGCCGGGCACGTCGAGGGTGGTGGACTCCTGCGCCGCGACCGTAGGCGGACTGGCGAGGGCCAGGCCGAGCGCCAGAACAAGGGCCGCGGAGAAGAGGCTGGCAGGAGCCGACAGTCGGCAGGGAGCGAGAGGGCGGGCACGTGAGAAGATGGCAGACAGATCCGGCACGATGACTCGATTCGTTCTGGGTGGGCGTGAGGTCGCCAGCGTAGGGGCTGAGCCGCGTCCTCACAAGCGGGTTCGCCCGATGCTCGTCGTGACCTGCGGGACTCATCCGGGAACCGCGGCCCTCATTTTGGGGCGAGCGGGGCGCGAGGGTCAGGTCGCTTCGGTACTCTGCTGACGTCACTCGGCGAGAGAGATCGTCCCCGTCGCTCTTCTCCGAACCAGGAGTCGTTCGACCTCCCGGTGGCCTTCGAGGAGATCCTCCATGTCGCCCTTCAAGCGCTGGGCGCTCTCGAGGTCCATCGTGACACTGTGGACCACCGACTCCCCGGCGTGCATCCGAAGGAGGCCGACCCGGATCGTCTCGAGAGAGGCCACGACTTCCTTGAGTCGAGCCTCGGCAGCGTCCCGGGTCTCTTCCACCTCTCTTCTCACCCGCTCCCCCTCACCCCCTCCATCGACCATGGACTCGTCGCCCATGGACTCGTCGCCAAGTTCGGACAGGACCGCCGTCAGCTCCTTCACTTGAGACCTCAACGTCCCGGCATCGGCCTCCAGGCGCCGAACCGTAGATGGGAGACCGGTGAGTCGTCGCTTGGACTCTTTCGGCAGTTCGTCGTACAGGCGGGACGCGGCCAGGCCGAGAGCAACCTCCGTGGACCGTCGCAGACCGGTTGGCCGCGCCTCCGGAGGATCGACGCCGATCCCCGCAAGCCCGAAGACCATGTCACCGAGCCTTCCACTGAGGATCCTGAGCCACCGCTCCCCCACCAGGTCGGCCCGCCGTCCCGCCCGATGCGCCCGGATCAGACCTGCCACCCCGCCACCCACCATCATCCACGCGAAGACGGACCATAGGAAGGGATCGTCGCCTCCCTGCATGTAGAGGCCCAGGACCGCCCCGAGGGCCACGGCGAACCCCGTCCCGGTCAACCAGTTGAGCACTACGTCCAGGTCCGTCTTCCTCGGTCCGACTTCGAAGCGGAGTTCCTCGTTCCTCCGATTCACGTCCTCCAGGAGGGCCATCCGCGCATCGTCGTCTGAGAAGCCTGTCTGGAGGAGCTTTCTCGCTTGCCAGACGGCCGATGCTCCGACGGCTGCGACGAGCACGCCCACGAGCATGCCAAGAGCAACGATCCCCGGCACTCCCGCCGAGACGATGAGGCTGATGAGGAGCGGGCTCCCGAAGAGGAGGAGGAAGATGGTCAGGGCGCCCGACGACTGGGCCAGGCGCCGGAGGTTCTTGATGAAGACCCGCAGCGGGATGGGCAGCTGTCGTTCGAAGACGGCTTCCTGCGCAAGGGCATCGGCGATGGACTCACCGCCCAGGAAGCGCCGCTGGGGGTCCTTGCGGAGGCAACGATCGACGACCCCCGCGATGACGGGCGATACTCCCGGGACCACCGACGCCATCGGAGGTGCGGGCTCGGCAACGTGCCGACCGAGGATCTCCGCCGGACGACCGCCCTCGAAGGGAGCGCGACCGGAGACCGCGAAGAAGCCCACGGCCGCGAGGGAGTAGAGGTCGCTTCGGCCATCGACGGGCAATCCCTTGGCCTGCTCGGGGCTCATGAACTCGGCGGTCCCGACAACCTCCGTCACCCGGTCGAGGGCGTCGCCCGGGTCCGAAGCCGACGCCTCGGCCCGAGTCGGTTCGTCGGTCGGACCAGCACCGTGGACCACCCCGACCTCCGCGATACCGAAGTCGGTCAGGAGAGCCCGCCCAGAACCTTCCTCCAGGAGAATGTTCTCCGGCTTGATATCCCGGTGGACCACGCCCTGGGAGTGGGCATAGGCCAGTGCCCACGAGAGCTCCTTCAGCAGTCGCGACGCGTCCGGGTTGGACAGGGGGCCCTGCTTCCGCACCCTCTCATCCAGAGTGGTCCCCTCGATGGCGGCCATGGCGAAGAAGACGAAGTCTTCGACCTCTTCCACCGTGAAGATGGGGACGATGTGCGGGTGGGAGAGCTTGGCGGCGGTGCGAGCCTCCCGGAGGAAGCGTTCCCGCACGGCCTCGTCCGCCGTCAGGGTGGGGGTCAGGAACTTCAGCGCGACCGGTCGATCGAGAGCCACCTCGTGTGCGAGGTACACCACACCCATCCCGCCACGGCCCAACTCCCGGTCGAGGGAATATCGGCCAGCGAGAGCTGTCTGGATCTCGACGAAATGAACGTCCACGGATCGCTCCACGGTGCG
>JABDLS010000036.1 GCA_013002885.1 Gemmatimonadota bacterium
TGGAGGGGTCCATCCCGCCCCAGGACTCGTTTCTCGCCCAACGGCTCCGTGAGGCCGGCGCGATCATCATCGCCAAGGCGAACATGAGCGAATGGGCGTACTTCCGGGGGTACCGCGCCACCAGCGGGTGGAGCGCTCGGGGAGGGCAGTGCCGCAATCCGTATGCCCTTGACCGGAACCCTTGCGGCTCCAGCTCGGGCTCGGGCGTCGCCGTCTCCGCGAGCCTCGTTCCGTTGACCATCGGCACCGAGACCGGTGGCTCCATCATGTGCCCGTCGTCCATCAACGGCGTCGTGGGCATCAAGCCGACCGTGGGCCTCTGGAGTCGCTCGGGCATCATCCCCATCTCCCACTCCCAGGATACGGCGGGGCCCATGGCTCGCACCGTGCGCGACGCCGCCATCCTCCTCGGCCCCCTCACTGGCGTCGACTCCCGTGACGAGGCAACGGCAGCCAGCAACGGGAATGCCGCGACGGACTACACGCAGTTCCTCGACGCCGACGGCCTTCGAGGAGCCCGCATCGGCGTCGCGCGGAGTCTTGCCGACACCTTCGACCCGAGGGTCATCGACCTCTTCGATGAGGCCATCGCCGCCATGGCCGATGCGGGAGCCACCATCGTCGACCCGGCCAACTTGAATGCGTCGGCGTGGAACGACCCACAGTCCCTCGTCCTCCTCGAGTACGAGTTCAAGCACGACCTCAACCAGTACCTGGCGAGCCTCGGGCCCGAGGCGCCGGTGAAGACCTTGGCCGAGGTCATCGAATTCAACGAGCGGAATGCCGACGTCGAGATGCCGTATTTCGGACAGGAGCGACTGTACGACGCACAGGCGCGAGGCCCACTCACCGATCCCGAGTACCTCGAGGCCAAACGGACCATTCAACGGAACACGCGCGAGGACGGGATCGACCGTCTGGTCCTGGAGCACGAGCTCGACGCCATCATCGCGCCCACCCGGGACATCGCCTGGCTCACGGATCACATCCAGGGCGACCGGCTCCAAGGGGGAAGCAGCGCCGGGCCTGCGGCAATCGCCGGGTACCCCGACATCAGCGTCCCCATGGGCTTCGTGGGAGGGCTCCCGGTGGGCATCTCGTTCTTCGGCCGGGCATGGACCGAGCCCACGCTGCTTCGGGTGGCGTATGCCTACGAGCAGGCAACGAATCACCGGCAGGCGCCGACGTACGCGGCGACACTGGGGTAGGGGCCAATGACGAGATCCTCGGGACTTTGCGTTCTTTTCGCGCTGACGGCGCTCACGGTCACCGTCGCGCCCACTGCGGCGCAGACGTACGACCTCCTGATCCGCGGTGGCACTGTCGTCGACGGCACGGGCGCCGATCGCTACCGCGCCGACGTGGCCATCATCGGCGACCGGATCGCCGCCATTTCACGTGAGGGCATCGATCCCACCGAAGCTCGAGAGGTAATCGATGCCACGGGGCGGGTCGTCACCCCCGGCTTCGTCGACAACCATGCGCACGTTCAGCAGAGCATCGCGGAGCACCCGCTGTCGGAGAACTTCCTTCGACAGGGTGTCACTACGCTCGTCGCCGGTCTCCACTCCGGCGATCAGCCGTATCCTCTGGCCGACTTCGCTTCGAGTCTCGAGATGGCTCCCAACGTGGCCTTTTTCGCCGGGCACACGTGGACGAGAAAGCAGGTGCTTGGTCTGGAAGACCGGGCACCCACGCCCGAAGAGCTGGAGCGGATGAAGGCGCTCGTCGACGAGGCGATGCGCGACGGGGCGTTAGGGCTCTCGACAGGTCTGCTTTACGTCCCGGCGAACTTCGCCGAGACGGAAGAGGTCATCGAGCTGGCCAAGGTTGCTGCCTCCCACGGCGGCATCTACGTCACGCACATGCGCAACGAAGCCGGAGGCTTGATCGAGTCCGTGGCCGAGGTGATCCGGATTGCCGACGAGGCGCAGATTCCTGCGCAGATCAACCATCACAAGGCTGCGGGCGCCACGCAGTGGGGTGCGAGCGAGCGCACGCTGGCCATGATCGACTCGGCGAACGCGGCGGGCCTCGAGATCGTGCACGACGTCTACCCGTACGCAGCGAGCAGCACGAGCTCGGTGGTCCTCTTCCCGCAGTGGGCCCTCGAAGGTGATGCCCACGACTTCGCCGCCCGCGTGGCCGACCCGCAAACGCGCGAGCGCCTCGAGGTGGATATGCACACGGTCTGGATGCGCGATCGTGGCGGTGCCGACTTGGAGCGGGTCCAGTTCCGGGTACTCCCGTCCAACCGGAGCTACGACGGGAAGACCCTTGCCGACTACGCCGAGGACCGGGGCTTCGCCCGCGACGACATCGAGGCCGGAATCGACCTGGTCATCGACTTGCAGTTGGCGGGCGGCTTCAGCGCCATCTACCACATCATGGACGAAGCCGACGTCATCCAGATCATGCAGCACCCCCTCGCGATGATCGAGACGGACGGCGACAACGTCGGGTACGGGGTCGGATACCCGCATCCCCGCAGCTACGGGGCGTTCCCGAGGGTCCTCGCTCGATACGTCCGCGAGATGGGTGCTCTGACCCTCGAGCAGGCGATCATGAAGATGACGTCGATGCCTGCGCGCTGGCTCGGCCAGAACGACCGGGGTGTCATCGAGGAAGGCAAACTCGCCGATGTGGCGGTCTTCGACCCGGACGTGATCAGGGACCGCGCCACGTTCACCGACCCTCACCAGTACTCGGTCGGGATCGAGCAGCTCCTGGTCAACGGCGTCCCCGTCATCCGTAATGGTGCGCTGACCGGCGAGAAGCCCGGGCGCTGGATCCGGGGGCCGGCTCGTCGGCCGATCAGCTAGAGGCGCAACCGGGTGACGGGCCGACCTGGTACCGGGCCGACCTGGTACCGGGAAGGGGTCACGGATGGCCCGGACCGCTCCCACGGCCTACAATCATCGGCTCGAACCGATCTACTTCAGCGATACCGTGATGAGCACTCCGATGCTACCTGTCTTCCAGCTTGGCCGAGCCCTTATCCACGCATCCCGCGCTCCACGGCGTTGGCCCCGAGGGCTGGCCGCCGTCGTGCTACTCGCTTTGGCCGCGTGTGGGGGCACCGAACCTGCTGGCGATACCGAGGCCGACCTCGTCGAACGCGCCCGCGGCATCCACGAACGCGTCATCACTCTCGACACACACGACGACATCAATACGGCGAACTTCACCGCCGAGCGGAACTACACACAGGACCTGCCGACACAGGTGACCCTGCCGAAGATGGAAGCGGGAGGCCTCGACGTGTCCTGGCTCATCGTCTACACCGGGCAGGGGCCTCTCACTCCGGACGGGTATGCGGCGGGCTATGCCAATGCCCTCGACAAGTTCGACGCCATCCACCG
This sequence comes from Gemmatimonadota bacterium, assembly GCA_013002885.1. GTDB lineage: Bacteria > Gemmatimonadota > Gemmatimonadetes > Longimicrobiales > Gaopeijiaceae > UBA2589. Next base: position 3,363 of record JABDLS010000036.1, read on the forward strand.
GCTTACCGAGGAGATCGCGCCCGAGCGCATGGAACTCGCGCTGACCTCGGACGACGTGCGGCGCATCGTCGCCGAGGGCAAGAGTGTGGCCATGATCGGCGTGGAGAACGGCTATCCCGTCGGGGAGGACATCGCACGGGTAGAGGAATTCTACGAACGGGGAGCCCGATACATGTCCCTGGCCCATAACGGGCACAGTCAGCTCGCCGACTCCAACACCGGTGAAGGCTCGGGCGAGTGGCTCCACGGCGGGTTGAGCGACCTCGGCCGGGAGGCCGTCGCCGAGATGAACCGCGTGGGGATCATGATCGATCTGTCGCATCCGTCCAAGGAGGCGAACCTCGAGACGCTGGCCCTGACCCGGGCTCCGGTGATCGCGTCGCACTCCGCGGCCCGCGCGTTGGGTGAGCACAGCCGCAACATGGATGATGAACAGCTCCAGGCCCTGGCCGAGAACGGAGGCGTCATTCAGACCGTGGCCTTCCGGAGCTACCTCGACCCCGAGAAGAACTCGGCCCACAACGCGGCGGCTCAGGACGTCATCGCTCAGGTAGCCGACGAGATGGGCTTCGACATGCCCGAGGGCGGCCGTCGAGCGATGTTCCAGGCCATGCAGTCCATGAGCGACGAGGAGCGCGACGCCTACATGGCCGAGTACGAGCGGGTCCAGGCCGCGGCGGAGCCCCGCATCCGGGAAGAAGTCTTTCCGGTGGCGCCTCCAGTGAGCGTCACCGATCTGGTCGACCACGTCGACTACATGGTGGAGCTCATTGGTCTGGAGCATGTCGGTATCAGCTCGGACTTCGATGGCGGAGGGGGTGTCGAGGGGTGGGACGATGCGTCCGAGACCTTCAACGTGACCCTCGAGCTGGTGCGTCGTGGTTACTCCGAGGAGGAGATCGGCATGCTCTGGAGCGGGAACCTGCTCCGGGTGCTGGATGAAGTGCAGGCGGTGGCGGCGGAGATCCAAGCAGGAGGTTGAGGCCTTTGCCGCCCTCGCTTCGTCCGTGGAACAGGAGCCGGCCCGCTAGCGTCCCTCCGAGATAGCGGAACCACGCCTACCATCGCATGATGGGCCCGAAAGGAACCCCGCTTCCCGCCCGAACCAAAAGGCACCCTTGAGTACCGACGTCATCGCACGCCTGAACGCCGCCCTGCAGGGTCGCTACGAAGTCCAGGGTGAACTGGGGGAAGGCGGGATGGCCACCGTCTACCTCGCCGACGACCTGAAGCACAACCGGAAGGTGGCCCTCAAGGTGCTGAAGCCGGAGCTCGCGGCGGTGGTGGGCGCCGACCGGTTCCTCACGGAGATCGAGACGACGGCGAATTTGCAGCACCCCCACATCCTGCCGCTTTTCGACTCGGGCGAGGCGGACTCTTTCCTCTTCTACGTCATGCCGTACGTAACGGGAGAGACGCTGCGCGACCGGTTGGAGCGGGAGCGCCAGCTGCCGGTGCACGAGGCCGTGGGCATCGCGGTGTCGATGGCGGGCGCCCTCGATCATGCCCACCGCAAAGGCGTCATCCACCGGGACATCAAGCCGGCCAACGTCCTGCTGCAGGATGGCCAGCCGGTCATCGCCGACTTCGGGATCGCTTTGGCCGTGGGCTCGGCCGGTGGCGCCCGCCTGACCGAGACCGGGCTGAGTGTCGGGACGCCGTATTACATGAGCCCCGAGCAGGCCACGGGCGACCAGCACGTCGGGCCCCAGAGCGATATCTACGCCCTTACCTGCGTCCTGTACGAGATGCTGGTTGGGGAGCCGCCCTTCCCCGGGCAGACGGCACAGGCGGTGCTGGGCCGGATCATCTCTGGCGACTACTCGCCGGTGACGACCCAGCGCCCGTCCGTCCCCGCGAACGTAGACGCCACCATCCGGAAGGGTCTCGAGAAGATTTCTGCCGACCGGTTCGCCACGGCCGACGAGTTCGCGAAGGCGCTTCAGGATGCGGGGTTTCGCCACGGGAATGAGCAAGCGGTAACCGGACCGGCGGGTCCCTGGAAGGGGGTCGCCATCGGCATGTCGGTGACCACGGTCATCTTCATGACCTTGATGATCTGGTCGCTGATGCAGACGCCGACGCCACCACCCGTGGCACGCTACGCGGTGCAGCTTCCTGAGGGTCATGATCCGGCTCGACCGTATGGCGCAAACGTCGCAGTCTCACCCGACGGGTCGATGATCGTGTACGTGGGCCCGCCGGCCAGCGAGGCCGCGGGCCAGCAGCTATGGCTGAAGCGGCGTGATCAACTGGAGCCGACCCCGCTCGGGGGAACCGAGACCGCTCTCAGTCCAGCCTTCTCGCCCGACGGTTCCAAGATCGCTTTCCTCGCGGGCCCGCCCAACGTGGTTCGGGTCATCTCACTCACAGGCGAGCCACCCCTCACCATTGCTGACTCCGCGGTCGGTGGGAACTCCCTCGACTGGGCCGACGATGGCTTCATCTACTTCGATGGACCCTCGGCGAATGCCGTGGTCCGGGTCCCTGAGGGAGGAGGCTCCCTGGCGATAATGTCGGCCCTCGACTCTGCGACCGTGGAGCTCGTCCACGCCTGGCACCAGGTCCTGCCTGGGGGGCGGACAGCCATCATGACGGTCTTCTACAACCCCGCGTCCGACGTGAACGCCTACCGGATCGCGGCCCTCGACCTGGAGACCAAGGAGCACCGCATCCTCCTGGCGGGCGTCTTCGCACGCTACTCCGAGAGCGGGCACCTCCTCTACGTCAGCGCCGATGGTCTGCTGCTCGCCGTTCCCTTCGACGCGGATGGGGCAGAGGTAACCGGACCGCCGGTCGCGCTGTTCGAGGGGGTCTCTGTAGGCGGGTTCGGATCGGCTGACCTGGACATCTCCAGCGATGGCACACTCGCGTACATGGCGGGCGAATCCACGAGTGGGCTTGGCCGGGCGGTGTGGGTCGATCGCGCCGGGACGGTGACGCCCGTCGACCCCGAATGGGAGTTCGATCCCGGGATGCCTGAGGCGTCGTTGATGGTGTCTCCCGATGGGACCCGACTCGCCGCCAAGATCAATACGGAGGCTGGGGAGGACATCTGGATCAAGGAGCTGGACGACGGACCGTTGTCCCGGCTCACTTTCGACGATGGAATCGACCGTCGGCCACAGTGGTCGGCGGACGGCCAGAGGATCTTCTACAACTCCGACCGTAGCGGAGAGGGCGGAAGCCACTACGACCTCTGGTCACAGCCCGCCGACGGCACCGGTGTGCCCGAGCTCGTCCTGGACCTCGACGAGTCCATCCTCGAGGCTCGGCTCACGCCGGACGAATCGGCTTTCGCTCTCCGGCTACGCGGCCTCAGTGGGGCGGTGGGAGTGCGAGATGTGGTGGGGCTTCGACGGGGGGAGGACGCAGTCTTCCCAGTGGCTACCGAGCCCTACGACGAGAAGGGCATCGCGTTGTCGCCGAGCGGCCGCTGGATCGCCTATGAGTCCACGGAGACGGGCCGTGATGAGGTGTACGTTCGGCCCTTCCCGAACGCTCAGGACGGGAAGTGGCAGGTCTCAACCAACGGAGGCATCAACCCGAAATGGGCCCACTCCGAGGAAGAGCTCTTCTTTGCGAACGGGAACGGCGAGATGGTCGCGGCTCAGGTGCAGACCGACGGGAGCTTTCGTGTCGGAGAGCGCAGGACCCTCTTTTCCCTGGTCGAGCGCTTTCTCGACAGTGGGCCCAACTACTCCAGCTGGGACGTGGCGCCCGACGACCGACGGTTCATGATGCTTCAGATCGGCGGTGGTACCGATGGTGGCGAAAGCCGTTTGGTGGTCGTGCAGAACTTCTTTGAAGAGCTCGAAGAGCGAGTCCCGCGCTAGAGATCGTGGGCCAGGAGCCTCGGTGCGGGGATTTGAAAATGCCCCCGGCCGCGGATGCGAATACAAGTCTGACCGGAGGAGGAAGATGGTGTCGATGGTGCGTTCAATGGTGTGGGGGGCGGGGGCAGGCCTTCTGTTCGCGGGATTGGTGTCAGCCACTCCCCTCGCCGCGCAGGACAAGCCCACCCTTACCGAAGACGATTACGGCAAGTGGGAGCGTCTCGGTCCCGCCACCATCTCGCCGGACGGCGACTGGCTGGCGGTGAGCATCTCCAGGGTGAATGACGAGAACGAGCTACGCATCCACAGGACCGACTCGGACAGCGTGGTCGTGGTGGAATACGGCACCCGCCCGACGTTCAGCGAAGACGGAAGGTGGCTGGCCTACTCCGTCGGGATGTCCGAGGCCGCCCGCGAGGCGGCGCGTGGCCGGGACCAGCCGGTCCGCAACAAGCTCGGTCTCCTGAACCTCGAGACCGGCGAGCAGTCCACCCGCAACGAGATCGCGACGTTCGGCTTCTCCTCCAATGGTGGGTACATCGCCCTGCAGCGCTACAAGCCCGAGGACAAGGAGAGCGCCGGCGTAGACGTCATCGTCCACGACCTGGCCGAGGGCACGGACATGCTCTTCGGCAACGTCTCGGAGATGGCGTGGCAGGACGACGGTTCCCTCATCGCCCTGGTCACCGACGCGGATGATCAGGTAGGCAACGGAGTCACGGTCTACGATCCCGAGACCGGTCGTATTCGACCATTGGACACCGACGAGGCCCGCTACAGGGAGCTCAGCTGGCGGGACGATGCCGACGACCTGGTGGTGTACAAGGCGGTGGCCGACGAGGCTTTCGAAGATACCGCCCACGTCGTCCTCGCCTGGACGGAGCTCGAAGCCGACCGGCCGACGCGTCGGGCCCTCCACTTCGAGGACAATCCATCGTTCCCCGCATCGATGCGTGTGGTGGAGCACCGGTCCCCTCAGTGGTCGGAGGATGGCGCCACGATCTTCATGGGCATACAGGAGCGTATTCCCGTACCGCCGGATCCGTGCGTCGAGCCCTCCGAAGGCGACGGCGGCAATGAGGAGGAAGGTGATCCGGAGGAGGCCCCTGACGCCGAAGGCGACTCCGATGACAACGGGGCCGACTGCGAAGAGGATGACGAGGACACCCCAGGCGTCGAGATCTGGCACACCCGTGACGTCGACCCGGTACCGCAGCAGCGCGTTCGCGAGAGCCGACTCCGCCAGGAGAACTACCTCGCCGCCTGGCACCCGGCGTCGGGCGCATTCGTCCAGCTCGGCGACGAGCTGACGGAGAACACGGTCATCACCGGCGACGGGGCCTACGTCGTGGGTACCGACGAAACGCCCTACGACGAGCACGCCATGTTCCGTCAGCAGTTCTCCGACATGTACGCCGTCGATGTGGAGACGGGAGCGAAGGAGAAGATCGCCGAGCGCCTGACGGGGTTGGGAGGGGCCAGCCCGGAAGGCCGTTACTTGCTCTGGTTCGAAGGCGAGGACTGGTTCGTCCACGACCTCCAGGGCGGGCAGACCCGCAACCTCACTGAAGGCCTGTCCAGCGCCTTCGTGAATCTCGACGTCACGCCCACCCGCGAGCAGATGCCGTCGTTCGGGACCGGCGGCTGGCTCGAGAACGATGCTGCCGTGCTGATCAACGACGAGTGGGACGTCTGGGAGATCAGACTCGATGGCTCGAGCGCCCGTAAGCTCACGAACGGCGTCGACGACGAGATCCGGTATCGCGTCGTCCCGGTCGACCTGGACGGTGACGACGACGGCTTCGGCTCCGATGAGCCCCTTTACTTCAGCACATACGGCGAGTGGACGAAGAAGGCCGGCTACGCCATGGCCGAGCGCGGTGATGAGCCCGAGATGCTTGTCTGGGACGACAAGTCCATGGGCGGCTTCTTCGGTCGCCTCCAGAAGGCCGACGATGCGGATGTCTTCGTGTTCCGCCAGGAGTCCTACGACGACTCACCCGACTACTTCGTGGCCGGGCCCGACCTTGCCAACCCTCGGCAGGTCACGGAGACCAACCCCTTCCAGGACGACTACGCCTGGGGGCACGTGGAACTCATCGACTACGAGAACGAGTGGGGCCGACCCTTGCAGGGCGTGCTCACGTACCCGGCGGACTACGAGTCCGGCGGGGAATACCCGATGATCGTGTACCACTACGAGCTTCTCTCGCAGGGCATGCATCAGTACCAGGCCCCTGATCCCACGCAGTACTACAACCAGCAGATCTGGGCTCAGAACGGGTATTTCGTCTTTCGACCGGACATCGTGTATCGGGACCGGCGGCCGGGTCAGTCGAACGTCGAGACTTTGCGACCAGCCGTGGCCGCGACATTGGCTGCCGAGCCATCCATCGATGAGGAGGCCATCGGTCTCATTGGTCACTCGTGGGGCGGATACCAGACGACGTTCTACGTGACGCAGGACGACATGTTCGCCTCGGCGGTGGCGGGCGCACCGCTCACGAACCTCATGAGCATGTACCTGTCGTTCTACTGGAACAGCGGCGGCACAGATGCCCGAATCTTCGAGATCAGCCAGGGTAGGATGCAGGTACCGTGGTGGGAGGACTACGCGTCGTACGAGGCCAACTCACCCATCCACCATATCCAGAACATGGAGACGCCCCTCCTGATGATGTTCGGGACGAACGACGGCGCCGTGGAGTACAACCAGGGCGTCGAGTTCTACAATGCCGCCCGACGCCTCGGAAAGCAGATGGTGATGCTTTCCTACGACGGGGAGAATCACGGGTTGGCCCGTGAGCCGAACCAGCTCGACTACCAGCGGCGCATCATGCAGTGGTTCGCCCACTACCTGAAGGGCGAGCCGGCGCCGGACTGGATCCGGTCGGGGCTGTCGTACATCGAGCAGAAGGACCGACTGACGAAGAAACGGCCTATCGGCTGAGCCCAGAGCTCTCGCCACATTCGAGGCGGGGTGGGCCTCCCAGGCCTGCCCCGCTTATCTGATGAGGGCTGGCACCCCCAGACGCTCGACTGCCGTCCCGAGCACCCGCTCCGCGGTCAGGGCCACGCCCAGAAGGGACTCGTCGTCGCCCGCACGGGCCACGAGCTGCAGGCCAACGGGCATCCCTTTGCCGTCGAGGCCGGCCGGGATGGAGATGGCGCACAACCCCAGCATGTTCACCGGGCAGGTGGGCTGCAGCGTCGCCTTGTTCACCACCTTGTAACGCTCTAGGTCGTCGGCCACCTCCTGTACCGGAGGCGGGCTTATGAGGTTGGCCGGGAGCGCGAGGACGTCGGCGTCGTCGAAGAGGCTGTCCGCCAAAGCCACCATGCGACGGTGCTTCGACAGGGCGGTGCGGTACTCGTCACTCTCCAGGGGCAGGGCGCCAGCGATCCGGGCGCCCACCGTGGGGTGGAGGATGTCCAGCCAATCGGGTAGGTGCGCGGTGAGCCAGGCGTGGATCTCGGCTTTGCCGATGCCTCCCGACATGTAGTGATCGTAGGCGTCGTCGATCATGGTCCCGACGGATCGCTCGATCTCGCCTCCCGCAGTCTCCAACTCTTCCAGGGCTCCCGTGAGGACGTCCCGGACACCCGTTTCGCAGTCCTCCCACAGGCAGCACTCGGGCACCCGGATTCGCACGCCCTCCATTGAACTCGCCTCGAGGGACTCGAGAAGGGGTAGGGGGTCGCCCCACTTCGGGTCGACGCACCCGAAGAAGTAGATGCTGTCGGACACCGTCCGCGTGAGAGCGCCTACGGTGTCGAACGAGCTGCTGAGTTGGGTTGCCCCGTCCGTGGGAAGCCGTCCTTTGGTGGTCTTGTGGCCCACGACTCCGGTGAAGGCGGCGGGAATGCGGATGGAGCCGCCTGTGTCGGAGCCCAGTGCCAGCATTGCCGAGCCCTCCCAGAGGCTCACGCCCGCGCCGCACGACGATCCGCCGGGAATTCTGGCCATCTCCGCATCCCAAGGATTGTAGGGCGTGCCCCAATGCGGGTTCATTCCTACGCCCCCGTATGCGAACTCCACGGTGTGGGTCTTGCCCATGATGACTGCGCCGGCGCGACGAACGCGCTTCACGAGCCACGCGTCTGTCGACCAGGGCTTCTCCGGCAGCCGTCGGGCCGAGCCGGCGAATGCGGGCATCCCCTCAACGCCGTAGATGTCCTTCACCGATAGAGGAATGCCGCATAGGGGCCCTCCACGGCCCGATGCGAGCGCCCGGTCGGCGTCGCGCGCAGCCGCGAGGGCGGCTTCGGCGTCGAAGTGCTGATAGGCATGGAGTGTGGCGCCGAACTCCTGGTGGCGCGTGATAGCCTCTTCACACAGCTCGATGGCCGACAGGTCCCTCTGTCGAAGGGCGCGCGCGGTCTCGGCTACAGACCCGGCCAGAGGATCCGGGAAGGCACGGCTCACCGGTAGTTGCCGAACATGAGCTCCACACCGTAGTCCTTCGGCTTGAGGTGAGCGATCACGGCCTGAAGCTCGTCCCGCGATGCCGATGTGACCCGCAGTTCCTCACCCTGGATCTGTACCTGGACCTTCTTGAAGCCCGAGTCGCGGATGTCCTTGGAGATCTTCTTGGCAGTCTCCTGGTCGATGCCCGACTTGAGGCCTACCGCCATCCGAGCGCGACCCAACGAGCCCACCTCGATCTTCCCTTCACTCACGTTCTTCAGTGGCACGTTCCTCCGGCTGAGTTTCTCGCGGAGAACGTTCATGAGCTGAGTCAACCGAAACTCGTCGTCGGCTTCCAGCTTCACCTCACTCGCGTCACGGTCGAACTCGAGGGTGCACTTCGTGCCCTTGAAGTCGTATCGCGTCTGGGTTTCCCGGACGGCCTGGTTCACCGCGTTGTCCACTTCTTGGAAGTCGACGCTGGTCGAGATGTCGAACGATTGCTTTTTGGCCATTTGAATCAGAGTGGGATGTAGGCGGCGGTCGGGAGACCGAGCAGGTCTGGGTAGCCTGTGCAACGGCTCCGCAAAGCTATCTCGGGGGTGCGGCTTTTCCCAACCGGGTTCTGGCCCGGCCCTTGCGCAAGAGGGGCACGGCCAGTCGGCCGAAAAGGGTCCGAAGGGCCGTCTGACGAGGAGTTGTCAGGCATCGTGGGGGTTGGTGCCTCGGAAAGTTTTCGCTGCACTCGGTAGAAAGTGCCCCCATACTTTCTGGTAAACATTTGTTTCTCTCGGGAGGGATTCAGGATGCGCCGATTCATGTTGGTACTCAGCGCCGTCTTTGCGCTCGCCGTTTTGGCCACTCCGGTCGACGCGCAGCTCAAGTTCGGTGCGCAGGCTTCGCTTATTTCCGGGCTCGAGGAGGCTTCGGCCCTCGACGGCACCTTCGGGCTTGGTGCCCGAGCGTTGGTCGACCCGCCCCTGTCGCCGGTCGGGGGTTTCGTGGACGCCACGTACTACTTCCCCGACAACGACGTGAGCTACTGGACGGCGACAGCGGCTGCACAGCTTCGCCTGCCGCTGCCCGTCGTGCGCCCCTATGCCCTCGTCGGGTATCAGATTCGGGGCGTCGACGTCCCGAGCGCCGGTAGTGATACCGATGGCGGCTTCGTGGTCGGCGCTGGGGTTCAGATGAACTTCATGATGTCCGTCTTCCTCGAGGGAACGTTCGAGTTCAACGAAGATGACCCGATGGCTCCGGACTTCGACAACGATCCCATCGTGATCAAGGGTGGGGTCATGTTCGGCGGCGGCTGATCGCAACTCGTTGACATGTCGCGCCTCGGCTGAGGCGTAGCGCGGCGGGGGGCCTTCTCGGCTCCCCGCCGCCTTGTCGTCAGGGGACGGTAGCTTCGATACTCCTGCATGACGCTCACCCGTCGCACTTCGTTTGCGCTCACCGCCCTTGTGGGGCTCGCCGTCGCTCCAGGAGCCGCCACCACGGCGGCCCAGCTCCGCCCGCCGGGAGCCGGGGACCCGGGCAGCTGCGAGGACGGGGTGATCTCGGACATCGTGGTGCGGAGTCTCGATCCCTACGACGAATCGTCGGCATCACCCGACGCGAGATTCGGCTGGGCCTTTCGCACGTTGAATTGGCTTCATTTCGAGACTCGTCGCGAGGTCATCCGATGGGAACTTCTCTTCGAGGAAGGAGACTGTTTCGATCGACTCCGGTTGAGTGAGTCGGAGCGCGCGCTACGTTCCTTGCGATATCTCCAAAGCGCCTCGGTGACGAGTGCCCCGCTGGACGGTGGTGCGCACCGCGTGGAGGTCGAGACCCGAGACAGTTGGGCTCTCTCAGCGAACCTCGGCGTCGACTTCGAAGACGGCGTCGACGTCTCGGGTGTGCAGGCGTCGTATCGCAACGTACTCGGGTCGGGTCTGCGCGCTTCGTTTTTCCGGCGCGTGTTCCGCGAGCGGCTCCGGTACGGGGTTCTGACTCGACATTCGAACGTGCTCGGCACCCGCGTCGATGCAGTCATTCATGGCGGGCAGACGCGCGCAGGGGGCTATTTCAGCCAGTCGCTGCAGAAGCCCTTTCTCAACGAGTTCGCCAGCCACGCCTTCCGGCAGGTCGTGGCACGGCGAGACGACTATTTCGGGTATGCGCTCCCTCTCGAGGTGGGCTCCTCGCCGGCCCTCCTACGCTACCGGTCCGACCTGGTCGAACTCGCCTACCAGACGAGGTTGGCTCTCGAGGGGCAGCGCCTCCTGGTTCTGGGACTGGGTCTGTCGTACGAGTCGTTCTCGCGAGCTGGTGGCACAGAAGGAGCTCGGTCCGTGGTGGAAGGCGACTTCTCCGAGACACGTGTTGCCCGGGTTCAGATACGAGACTCCATCTTTGCCCAGGCGGGCCCGCACTCCACCAGTCGGGTGACGGGGTACGTGGGGCTACGCGATGTCCGGTACGACGTTCGAGGCGGGTTGGACGCCATTCATGCCTTGCAGGATCTTCTGGTGGGGACGGCGTTCACCGTGGGTGTGGGTCCGGGCTTCGCCGCTGCGGGCGGGGCCGACAAGGACGTCCTCGTCCGGCTCCAGGGGAGGGCGGGGTTCCTCGGGCGGTCGACATATCTCCTGGGCCGGACCGACATCCATGCCCGCAGGAGCCTCGGCGGCGCCTCGGAAGCCAGGGGGTGGCGGGACGCCGTCGGCTCGGTCCGCGCCGACGGCTATTGGACACAGTCGAACTGGGCGAGCCTCTACGTGCGAGGGCGGGTGTCGGGCGGCTGGAACACCGATCGGCCGTTTCAGCTTCGTCTGGGAGGCCGCGAGTCCATCCGGGCATACTCGGAGGATGCGTTTCCAGGGGGCCGATTGCTCTTCGGCTCCGTTGAACAGCGATTCACCGTCGAGGCTCTGAGCCCGAGCTTCGCCGACGTGGGCCTTGCAGCCTTTGCAGATGCCGGGCGCATGTGGGCAGGAGACGCGCCCTTCGGTCGCGACTCGGGGTGGCAGGCCGGGGTCGGCGCGGGTCTTCGAATCTCGCCGGCCGGCGGTCGACGAGTGTTCCGGGCAGATGTGATGCTGCCGCTCACCGACCTTCGGGACGAGCGGGGCGTCGCTCTGAGGCTCTACGGGGAGATCTTCGGCGTTCTCGAGCGCCGCCGTTGGCCGGACCAGGTAGAGCGTTCCCGGTGGTACGGCAACCATCCCGACCTCTCCCGCAGAATCGCCGATCCTCTGGCAGGAAACTGAGCCCCGCCTTCGCCAGACGAGCCTCGCGCCGGAACTGACGGTGTGGTTCGGGGGTCGGAGGAAGAAATCGGGATGCGGACCTGCCCCGATGAATCGGATCTTCGGGAGCTACGGGTGCGCGGAACCAGGGGACATGGCCGGACGGCGGCCGCTGCCGTGCTCGCCTTCGTGGCGCTGTCGGCTGGATGCACCACTGGAAGCGGTGGACGAGAGGTGTCGTTCCGCGGCGCGAACGCTCCCGGGCTCACCATCACCATCCGGAATCAGCGGACACAGGACGCTCGCTTCTGGATCTGGGTGGACGGTCGCCGCGATCGTCTGGGCACTGTCCAGTCGACACAGAGCCGCACGTTCCGTGTTCGCCTCGACCGAGTCGCCGAGGTGAGCCTCGAGTTCGATCTGACCCTCGGTGAACGATGCGTGACGAGGACCGCCAGCCTGGAGCCCGGAGCTCGGCTGAACGTGGCGATCCCGGTGAACCTGGGACTCATGGACGTCCGCTGCGGGCGATAGGGCTGGCCGAGCCACGCACCCCTGTGGGTAGGTCGACCTTCACCAGCCTCCTAGATCCGCGCCTGCACCGTGTAGAGCTGGTGATAGCGACCCTCGAGAGCCATGAGGTCGTCATGACGACCCCTCTCCACGATCTGTCCATCTTCGATGACGAGGATCAAGTCGGCCCGCTGGATCGTTGTGAGTCGGTGGGCGATGACGATGGTGGTGCGGCCGCGTAGGAGATCGTTCAGGCTCTTCTGAATGAGTGCCTCGCTTTCCGTGTCCAGGCTCGACGTAGCCTCGTCGAGCAGCAAGATCCGGGGGTCGGCGAGGAGGGCCCGGGCGATGGTCACCCGCTGACGCTGGCCGCCCGAGAGCTTCACCCCGCGCTCGCCGATGATGGTGTCCAGTCCGTCGGGGAAGCGATCGGCGAACTCCATTACATATGCCTTTTCTGCCGCCTCGACGATCTGTTCGTCTTCGGCGTCGGGGCGAGCGAAACGGAGATTCTCCCGGATCGTGCCGTCGAAGAGGAAGTCGTCCTGGAAGACGAGGCCGAGCTGCTTGCGGTACGTGGAGAGGATGACGGTACGAAGGTCGACGCCATCCACGACCACTGTCCCGTCGTCCGGCGTGAGAAAGCTCGCCGCCAGACCCGCCATCGTCGATTTACCGGAGCCCGAGCTTCCAACGAGCGCCACGACCATACCGGGGGTCGCTTCGAAGCTGACGCCCTTGAGGACGGGCTTGTCGTCCTCGTACGCGAAGTGGACGTCCTCGAACGTCAGATGACCGGAGATCTGAGGCATTTCGACGACCCGGTCGGGGTCGTCGTCCTCCTGAGGCCAGGACAGAAGCTCGGCCGTCCGGTCCAACCCGGCGAACGCCTCTGTCATCTGGGTGCCGATGTTGGCCATCTGCACCACGGGAGCGATGAGGAACCCCAGGAAGAGGGTGAACGAGAAGAGCTCGCCCACGGTGATCTGACCCTGGACGACGAGGTACCCGCCGTAGCCCATGATGAGAACGCTGGCGAGACCCATGAAGAAGCTGCCCAGGCTTGTGACGAGGCTGGACGTGGTGAGGGTGGTCTTGACGTTGTCGAAGATCCGCATCACCCCGTCGAGGAAGATCTCCGCCTCTTTCTCGACCGCGTGAAATCCTTTGATGATGCGAATGCCGCCCAGGGCTTCCGTGAGGCGGCCGGTGACCTCCGCTCGGATCTTGCCCCGCTCGCGGAAGGCGGGTCGCAGGGTCTGGAACGCCTTCGTCGATACGAAGGCGAAGGCTGCCAGGGGGACCAGAGCCAGCCCTGTCATGACCGGATCGATGCGGACCAGGAAGGAAAACGCGACAACCGCGGTAACGGTGCCGCCCACCAACTGGACCAGCCCCGTTCCCACCAGATTCCGGACGCCCTCCACGTCGTCCATGATACGGGAGACCAACTCACCCGACTTGGTATTGTCGAAGATGTGGACCGGGAGCTGGAGTACGTGCTCCTGGACCTGAGCCCGGAGATTGGCGATGAGGTTCTGGGCCTCCACGCTGAGGAGCATGGTGAGGGCGTAGGACGTCGCCGCCTGCACCGTCACCGCGGCGCCGACTCCCGCCAGAATGAAGTACAGCATCTGGATGTCGCTGTTGGCGATGACATCATCGATGATGAACTTCGTAGCCCATGGCAGGACCAGCCCCGAGAGACGGTTCATGACGATGAGGATCAGGCCGATGGCAAGCAGCCCTCTTCGCGGCCAGATGATCTCCTCGAAGGCGTTCCGGAGGCTGGAACCCGAGATCTTCTTGTTGTTGGTCGACATGGTCGCGGAAGATACACTATCGTGAACGGAGTGCGGATCCGGGGGTTTCAACAGGTATGAACGCGATGAGAATGTGGACGGCCGTGGCCGTCGCGACCGCAATTGGTGGATGCTCCACGAGCATCGGGGTGGACCTGACGGGACTGTGGGTGGCGGACAGCTACGTGTTCGGCAGCGTCGGAGGAGCCACCGTCGACCTCATCGCCCGAGACGGCGCGTCGATGACTCTCACCATCGATCGCTTCATCGATGCTCGCCGTCGCGTGACTGCCAGATTCGCCGATGGGGTGGGAGGCGAAGAGGTCCTGTCAGGGGAGGTCTTCGTCGACCAGGGCTATTTCGAGTTCGAGGACGCCACTTTCGTGTTCGACCGGGTCGAAGACGTCCTGATCCTCACCAACGAGTCGGAGACCTTCGACTTCGGCAGCGGGCCGGAAGCGGCCACGCTCACCATCCGACTTACGCAGCTGTAGGCGACTCACCTTCGCCTACAGCCGGTCGCGCGTCGGTGTCGTGGCACGTGCCACGATGTGAGCACCACGTGCGCGACGCCGGTTCCAGGCCGTCCGCACCCCCTTGGGGTGATTGGACCACACCTGTAGCTTTGCGACTTCCCTGAGCGGGCTCGCCTTTCCGAGCCCCTCGACCCCGTCGGTGACTACGGCGGGGCCAACACGGATGCCCTGATCATGGCCAACGAAGAGAACGGCGGATACGACCCGTCTGCAGTCGAAGAGAAATGGCAGCGCTACTGGAACGAGCGCGGCACGAACACGTTCACCCGCAACGAGTTGGAGAACGCAGAGGCCCCGTACTACAACCTCATGATGTTTCCCTATCCCTCCGCCGAGGGACTCCATGTGGGCAACATCTACGCCTTCACGGGGGCCGACGTTCATGGGCGGTACCATCGACTCCAGGGCAAGGACGTCTTCGAACCCATGGGCTTCGACGCCTTCGGGATCCACTCGGAGAACTTCGCCCTGAAGATCGGGACCCACCCGATGGATCTGATTCCGTCGAACGTGGAGAATTTCACCCGCCAGCTCCGTCGCATCGGGGGGATGTTCGACTGGGATCACTCCGTGGATACGACCGATCCCGCCTATTACAAGTGGACCCAGTGGATCTTCTTGCAGCTCTTCGACAACGGTCTGGCCGAGCGCAAGGAGGCGCCCGTCAACTGGTGCCCCTCGTGCATGACGGTCCTCGCCAACGAACAGGTCATCGCCGGTGCGTGTGAGCGCTGCGGCACTCCGGTGGAGCAACGGCGCATTGCTCAGTGGTTCTTCAAGATCACCGACTACGCGGAACGCCTCCTGGGGAACCTCGAGGACATCGACTGGTCGGACACCACGCTCAAAGCCCAGCACAACTGGATCGGGCGAAGCACGGGTGCTCAACTGAGGTTCCCCGTCGTCGACGCCGACGGGAACGAGACAGGCACGTCCATCGAGGTCTATACGACCCGCCCCGACACGGTCTTCGGTGCATCGTACATGGTGCTGTCGCCGGAGCATCCGCTGGTCGACGAGGTCACCGACGACGGCGTCCGCGCGCCGGTCTACGCGTACATCGACACGGCCGCGAAGAAGGACCTCGTCGCCCGTCAGAAGACCGACAAGACGAAGACCGGCGTGCCGACCGGAGGCTACTGCCGCAATCCCGCAACGGGTGAACGCATTCCCATATGGATCGCGGACTACGTGCTGATGGACTACGGGACCGGTGCCATCATGGCCGTTCCCGGCCATGACGAGCGGGACTTCGAGTTCGCATCCGCATTCGATCTGCCCATCGTTCGCGTAGTCGCGGGTCCCGATGACGACGCCGACACTCCCCTGGAGGAGGCGTACGTCGGGCCTGGGAGGTTGGTGAACTCAGGCCCTTTCGACGACACTCACGTCTCCGAGTCGGTGGAGAAGGTTACTGCTTGGGCCGAGGAGCACGGTTGGGGGGAGGCGAAGGTGAACTTCCGACTCCACGACTGGTGCATCTCGCGCCAGCGCTATTGGGGACCGCCCATCCCCGTCATCCACTGCGATGCCTGCGGACCGGTCGGCGTCGCGGAAGACCAGCTGCCGGTGGTCTTGCCTCGGGTAGAGGACTTCAAGCCCGACGACACGGGAGTCAGTCCGCTGGCGCGGGTCGAGTCGTGGTACCAGACGACGTGCCCGAAGTGCGGGGCCGACGCCCGGCGCGAGACCGACGTGTCCGACACCTTCCTGGATTCGAGCTGGTACTTCCTCCGCTACCCCTCCACGGATTTCGATGACAGGCCCTTCGACCCGGAGATCACGAAGAAGTGGCTGCCCGTAGATGCGTACATCGGTGGCAACGAGCACGCGGTGCTGCACCTGCTCTACTCACGCTTCATCATCATGGTCCTCAAGGACCTGGGCCACCTCGACTTCGAAGAGCCCTACGACGTCTTCCGCGCTCACGGGCTCATCATCCGGGAGGGCTCGAAGATGTCCAAGAGCCGGGGTAACGTCATCGTGCCCGACCCCATCATCGAGGAGTTCGGAGCCGACACCTTCCGCACGTACCTGATGTTCCTCGGACCTTTCGAGGAGGGCGGCGACTATCGCCCCCAGGGCATCCAGGGCCCTTACGGCTTCCTGCACCGCCTCTTCGACACCGTCGTGGGCGCCGTCGACGCGGCGGCCGATCCGGATGTAGAGCGTAAGGTCCACCAGACGATCCGGCAGGTCACCGAGCAGATCCCGGCGCTGAGCTACAACACGGCCATCGCGGCGATGATGGAGTGCCTGAACGTGATTCGGGCCGGAGGGCGCACGGCCGCGCGAGCCGAAGTCGAGGCGCTGGTTCCCCTGGTGGCGCCCTTCGCTCCCCACATGGCCGAGGAGTTGTGGGAGCGGCTGGGCCACGAGGGGAGCATTTTCGACGGTGCCCATTGGCCCGCCTTCGATCCGGCGAAGCTGGTGGAGAGCACGGTGGAGATCGCCGTACAGGTGAACGGGAAGCTCCGTGCCACGATTTCCGTGGCCAAGGACGCTTCCGAGGAGAACGTCGTAAGTCTGGCCAGGGGTGAGGAGAACGTCGCCCGATACCTGGAGGACGGTACGGAGCGCAGAGTGATCCACGTACCGGGCCGCCTGGTGAACTTCGTTGTAGGATGAGCCCGTCAGCCGATCCGAGCCCGTGATACGGAGGAGTCCGTCAGCGGGACAAGCCCAGGGAGCGGGGTGAGATGAGCACGACCGAGCAGGTGAGCAGCACCGAGCAGTTGGCCATCGACGCCGTGCGCGTTCTTTCCATGGATGCCGTTCAGCAGGCCAACTCCGGTCATCCGGGTACGCCCATGGCGTTGGCGCCGGTGGGGTACGTGCTCTTCCATCGGCACCTGCGACACGATCCCCAGGATCCAGGGTGGCTCGGCCGTGACCGCTTCATCCTCTCGGTGGGCCATGCCTCCATGCTCATCTATTCGCTCCTGCACCTGAGTGGGTACGAGTTGAGCAATGAGGACATCCGGAACTTCCGACAGTGGGGATCGCCCACGGCCGGACATCCCGAGTACGGGCACGTGCCGGGGGTGGAGACCACCACGGGGCCCCTCGGTCAGGGTGTGGCCAACTCCGTGGGGTTCGCTTTAGCCGAGCGATGGCTCGCCCACCGCTTCAACCGGCCCGGGCACGAGATCGTCGACCACTTCACGTATGCCTTCTGCTCCGACGGCGACCTCATGGAGGGCATCTCCCACGAGGCGGCGGCCATTGCCGGGCATCAGAAGCTCGGCAAGCTCATCTGGGTCTTCGACGACAACCACATCACCATCGAAGGCGGCACCGACCTCTCGTCCTCGACGGATCAGGGGCGGCGCTTCGAGGGGTATGGCTGGCACGTCGTGAACGTCCACGACGGCAACGACCTCGAGGCCATCGATCTCGCCTTCCGGGAGGCGAAGGAAGAGACCGGCCGGCCCACGCTCATCGTACTGCGGACCACCATCGCCTACGGTTCACCAGGCAAGGCCGGGAGCGCGTCGGCGCACGGCGCCCCTTTGGGCGTCGACGAGATCGAGGCCACGAAGAAGAACCTCGGCTACCCTTCCCTCGAGCCATTCCACGTAGACGACGGGGCCCTTGAGCATTGGCGGGAGTGCGTAGCGAAGGGTCAGCGTATACACGAGGCCTGGGAGGCGCGCTTTTCGGCGTACCGAGCCGAGCATACGGATCTCGCGGCAGAGTACCAGCGGGTCCTCCAGGGGGGACTACCCCAGGGCTGGGAGGCGCATGTCCCGGACCTGGCTGTCGCGGACAAGCCGGCAGCCACCCGAGCATGGTCGGGGAAGGTCATTCAGGGACTCGCGGCGGGGATCCCCGAGCTCGTGGGTGGGTCCGCGGATCTCGGCGGATCGAACAAGACCGATATCGACGGGGCGGCCAGCCTGCTGCCGGAGACACCGTCGGGAAGAGTCGTCCACTACGGCGTGCGCGAGCACGCCATGGGCTCCATCATGAACGGGATGACGCTGCATGGCGGAATCCGGCCCTACGGTGGGACCTTCCTCATATTCTCCGACTACATGCGCCCGGCCATTCGTCTTGCAGCGCTCATGGAGCAACCCGTCACGTACGTCTTTTCACACGACTCCATCGGCCTCGGCGAGGACGGACCGACCCACCAGCCAGTCGAGCAGATGGCGGCCCTCCGGGCCATTCCCAACCTCATGGACCTCCGACCAGGCGACGGACCCGAGACGGAGATGGCGTGGCGGGTGGTCATGGAGCGCACCGACGGGCCGGCCTTCCTGGCGCTCAGTCGACAAAGTGTGCCGCTTCTGGCGCGTGAAGACAGCGCGGCCGAGAGTGGTGGGGGCCTTTCCGTCGGGGGACGGCCCCTCGCGTCGGCCGACGGGCTTCGAAGGGGTGCCTACGTACTCAGCGAGGCGTCGACCGGTGAGCCCGACGTCATCCTCATCGCGAGCGGGTCGGAGCTTGGGCTTGCCGTCGAGGCCGCCGAGGTCCTGGAGAGGGACGGCATTCCCACGAGGGTCGTGAGCATGCCGAGTTGGTTCCTCTTCCAGAGCCAGGACGCCGCGTATCGAGACGCCGTGTTCCCCGACGGCGTTCACGCACGTGTGTCCGTGGAGGCCGCAAGCAGCTTCGGATGGCATCGTTGGGTGGGCGATCAGGGGGCCTGCGTGGCGCTGGACCACTTCGGCGCGTCGGCTCCGGCGGAGGTTCTCTTCCAGGAGTTCGGCTTCTCGGTGGAGAACGTGGTGAGCACGGCGAAGGGACTTCTCGAGAGCTGAGGTCCTTGTGCAACGCCCCCTGGCAGTCGTTGCGATGGCCCTCGCGATGGTGTCTGCAAGCGAGGCGCTCCTGGCCCAGACAGTCCAGGGTCGCGTTCTCGACGATGAGGACGACCGACCCGTCGGCACGGCGGTGGTGCGCCTCCTGGACGGCGACGGGGAGCAGCGCGCCATCGCAGCGGCAGACTCGCTCGGCCGCTACTCCCTCGAAGTGCCCGAGCCTGGGGTCTACCGGTTGAGGGCCGAGCGCCTCGGGTACCACGCCATGGAGACACCACTTCTGGAGATGGGTCGGGCTGACGGACTCTATCCTCTGGATCTCCTCGTACGGCGCGCGCCGGTTCCCATCGAGGGGTTGGAGGTCACGAACCGTGACGTGGACCGGCGGGTCCGGCTCCTCACCGGTATCTCTCCCGCCGCACTGCGTTGGCGCCCTTTGCGGCAAGAAGACCTGCGAGACCACGTCGAACGGGCCCACGATCTGACAGCGCTCATGCGTTGGGGGAACTACGCCGGCATCGAGGTCATGGAGTACGACGATGGCCCATGCTATCTCATGCGTCGATACGGATGTCTGCCCGTCTATCTCGATGGTTTTCCCCTCACGCCCGGGGCCTTCGATCTCGTGGCTCTGGACATGCTCCACACCGTGCTCGTGGTGGCACCCAACGAGAGCATTCAGTACCCCCGTGGTGGCGTGCTCATGTACACTCCGGGTTGGATACGGTGAGGGCCATGAGTCGGGCTTGGCTGTCGACGGCTGCGCTCGCGATGACGTCGCTTGCCACTCCATCGATCGGTGGGGCCCAGACGTTCCAGGGGCGCGTTCTCGAAGACGGAAGCGACGCTCCTGTGGCGACGGCACTCGTAACGCTCCTCGACGCAAGTGGCGAGCAGGTAGCGGTGAGCATCGCCGACGATGCGGGTGCGTACAGGGTTCGGGCCGGCGAGCCCGGGGTTTATCGGCTGCGCGCTGAGCGCATCGGATTCGCAGCCTTCGAGACACCCCTCCTCGAGGCCGGAGCCGCAGACGGTACCTACACTGTCGACCTCGTCGTCCGCAGCGATCCGCTGGAGCTGCCGGGCTTCACGGTAGAGACGAACCGACTCTCGGAGGAGGCCGCCGATCGGGCGGTTCAGCTCATCCTGGGGCTCAGCCCCGAGTCGCTGCGGCTGCGGCCTGTCGACTTCCGGACGATTCAGGACCACGTGGACCGGGCGCATAACCTGGTGGATCTCCTCCGGTGGGAGGCGAAGGCGGGTCTGCTGATCACCACCAACAGTGACGGCCCTTGCATCGCGGTCCGAGCTCGAGGGTGTCTCGCCGTCTACCTCAACGGGCTGCGATTGCGACGGGAGTTCGTGGAGGCGGTTCCCCTGGAGATGATCTACCGGATCGTCGTGGTCACGTCGACCGACGGCTCCATGGTCTATCCAAGCGGTGCCGTTCTTCTCTATACCGAGGCTTGGTTGGGCTGACGACCGCTGTCCGGAGGGGGCAGCGGCTTGCTTGCTGGGCCCCCCATACGGTCGTACGCTGACCACGCGGTTCGTGCTCTCCAACTCACGGAGGTGGCCCCGTGGTCATTTCGATCGTGTCCCTCTGGCTCCCCATCTTGCTTGCTGCCGTGATGGTCTTCGTGGTCAGCTCTTTGTTCCACACGGTGCTGAACTGGCACAAGAACGACTACAAGCGCATCCCGGACGAGGACGGAGTGCTGGGCGCCCTGGCTCCCATGAACATTCCTCCGGGCGACTATGTGGTCCCCTACATGGCGACCAAAGAAGATTGGACGTCCGACGAGTTCAAGGCGAAGGTCGAGCGGGGCCCGGTGATGTTCGCGACGGTCCTGGACGGGAAGGCCGTATTCAGCATGGGGCCACAATTGGTCCAGTGGTTCGCATATTGTCTCCTCGTGGGTGTGGTCGCAGCCTATGTCACGGGGAGAACGCTTCCGGCTGGCGCCGAGTACCTGAGTGTTTTCCGGCTCTCGGGCACCGTCGCGTTCGCCTGCTATGCCATGGCCTTGCCCCAGCACTCCATCTGGTATCACAGGAACTGGCCGGCAACGCTGCGAAACATGACGGATGGCCTGGTCTATTCCCTGCTCACCGCCGGTGCCTTCGGGTGGCTCTGGCCCGCCTGACGTTCAACGGAGGCTGGTGGTCGTAAGCGCGAGAAGCGCCTCGGCCCCGATCTCGCCAACCACGGCTTGTTCGAGGTCGGCGGTCGCCCAGGTCACCACAGGCATGGACGAGGAGTTGGCGGTGGTGGAGACGCTGGGAGGCCTCGGGTCCGCATGGTCCCGAGGCACCAGGTAGTGGGAGAGGGAGCCGTCGGCGCCCTTGTAGACGATCATGGCTCCGAGCCGGCCCTCCAGTAGGCACACCTCGGCCCGCGCCAGTTCGAAACCGGCGAAGGCCAGCGGGTCGAGGGCGATCCCCAACTCCCGCTCCAGGAAGTGGCGGATCTCCGACGGGTCGTCCGTCTCGATGTGCTCCTGCCCCACAGCGCGGCGGAGATAGTCCTCGACGAAGACGGCGGATGGCTCGATGGTTCTCCGCGTGTCGCCGAGCTGCGCGACCGTGACGACGCCCACCACGGCGACCAACGCCAGCGGCCACGCGCTTCGTTGGAGAACCCGTCCTGCCCACGGCTCGACCCCCAGGGCCTCCTCGGGCGCCCAGCGGGCGGCGGCCAGATTGTCGAAGATCCGACGGCGAAGGGTCATCGGTGCGGAGAGTTCGCGGACGCGGGAGTAGACGTCCAGGAGCGCCTCGTCCTGCTGGAAGTACTCCTGACAGCAAGCGCATCCGTCCAGGTGGAGTCGGGCCTGGGTAACACGGGCATCCACAACGCGGAGACGCTCCGGCGGCCACAGCGCGCTTCTCGCCTCGGCGCAATCCATCACAAGGCCTCCCGCCCTCCACGCGGTCTACGGCTGGCGAGGAGCTCCTTCATCAAGGCGTCCCGGTAGCCGAGCATCCCCTTGAGTCGTTCTTCATCGATTTCCATGGCTGCCGCCGCGTCGGCCCGGCTCCATCGACGCAGCAAGACCAACCAAAGCGCGGATCGCGGGCCCGGTGGAAGCGAGCCTGCCGCTTGGAAAAGGCGTTCTGCCCCGAGGTCTTCGAAAGCCATGGGATCCACGGTGTCTCGCCCGACGGGAGGCGGCCTGTCGTCTCCCGCTCGACTCCGCGCGCGACGCAAGAACGAGCGCACGAGGCGAGCTTCGAACCACCGCCGTGTCTGCTCCGGATCAGCGTCTGCAGCGTGCTCCTGGAACGAGAGCATCACCGCGTCCACCACGAGTGTCTCGGCCTGTGCTGTGCTACCCCCGCACAAGAAGAGGGCGCCCTGATAGAGGGCGTCCATCTCGCCGCTCGCCACTTCTTCAAAGGTCCGACCCATGAAGGTCCTGCGCTGTCGTCGTGGATGAATCCCCCTCCTACGACACAATACGGGAGGCGCCCGAAGTGTTCTCGGCAGCGTGACGGGCCCCTGCTAGAGGGCTTGCAGCGGCTCAGGCAGGGGTGGCACCCGCTCGACGATGGCCCGCCTGTCCTTTCGAAAGCGCACGGGCCGATCGTAGAGCGTCGTCGGTCGACAGCCGACGATCTGCGCCCACCTCCGCCACGAGGAACCGTGTCCCCGATGCCCCGACTCCAGGTAGTCGGCGGCGTGGGCCATCTCGTGTAGGAGAGTGTCGATGCGCTCGGCGGCGTTGCCCGGGAGGAGTAGATCGATATTCAGGGCGATCTCCGCCACGAAACGTCCGGCATTCCCATCCCCGGCGGGGCGCATGTGCCCCAGGGCCGACTTCATCCGGCGACTCAGCCGTAACGGGATATCGTCGGGAAGAGATCCGGCGAATCGCGTCTCGTTGAAATATCTGAAGAGGGCTCGTACGTATGCTTGCTGGGCCTTCGTCCCACAACACGCCCTCGGACGGCCGAGGACCCGACTGCCTTGTGCGTGCCGACGTCGCGTCTCCTTCATCGCTTCGAGGACTGGCGGCCACTCTCGGACGTGGTCGGCTGCGCGGCGAGAGGCAGCCGACCGGACGCCACCTTGGGTGACGAGGACGACAAAGGCGTCGAGGACGTCCGGTGGGGCATTCCGGTAGGCACGATGCACATTCAGGACGGCGCCGCCCTGCGTCAGCGACCAGAGCGTGCTGCGGTTGTCACGAAAGGTCACCGAATGGACGCCGACAGCTCCTCGGCGGCGAATCTCCTGAGCGAAATCGATGGAGGTCAGGGCCATTCGGAGAAGCTAGAACGAGGTACGCGCCGCGTGGAGGGGACGGCTTCACAGTGGGCTGATCGACGCATCTGGTACGGCCATTGCGTGGGAATGCCGTTGCTCTTTCCTTTTTGAACCGGGCCCCGAGATGGGGCCTCGATGAGAACACCGGAGACCCACGTGGCTAGCAAGAATACACCGAACAAGAAGGCAGCTGGCGCCAAGAAGCGCCCCTCCCGCAAGACACCCCCGCCGCGGCGCACCGCCGGGACCGGGAAGTCGGGTACGTCCAGTTCCAAGAAAACGAAAGCGCCCGCCCGAAGGTCAACCCGTACCTCCGGGAAGAAGGCGGCGACGACCAAGAAGGCGGCGACGACGAAGAAGGCGGCGACGACGAAGAAGGCGGCGACCAGGAAGAAGACGGCGACCAAAAAGAAGACGGCGACCAAGACGAAGGCGGCGACCAAGACGAAGGCGGCGACCAAGAAGAAGTCGGCGGTGAAGAAGGGCTCTGCGACCAAGAGGAAGGCAGAGAAGAAGGTCGCCAAGAAGAAGAGTGCCAACCGTCGAGCCACCAGCAAAAAGAAGAGCGTCGCGAAGAAGGCGGTGAAGCAGAAGAAGAAGGCTTCTTCGAAAGGGTAGGGACCGACACATGGGCGGGGGCTTCACGAGCACCCGGGGATCGGGCCCGGTCCCACTATCGACGGCATTGTTCTCGTCGCTGGCCGACGATGGCGGTCTGTTCGTTCCTTCGACCCTTCCTGACCTTCGGTGGCCACCGAAGCTGGACGGGCCCTCCGACCTTCGACCAGCGGCGCGTTGGGCCGCTTCTGGCTTCTTCCCATCCCTCGACCCCACCACGGTCGACCGTGTCGTTGCGTCGTCCCTGGACTTCCCCGTGCCCCTGGTCGAGGTGGAACGGGGACGATGGATTCTCGAGCTCTTCCACGGCCCTACGCTGGCGTTCAAAGACGTCGGAGCTCGGTTCTTGGCCGCCTTGATGGAAGTTCTGGACGAAGCAGCGCCCGACGACGATGCGCGGGTCAGGACGATCCTCGTGGCGACGTCGGGAGACACCGGTGGGGCCGTGGCGAGCGCGTTTCTCCGTCGCGGTGGCCACCGAGTGGTAGCGCTCTTCCCGAAAGATGGAATCAGCGGGCGTCAGCGACGACAGATGACCACCCTCGGTGAGAATGTCACCGCGGTGGCCGTCGATGGGACCTTCGACGACTGCCAGCGGCTGGCCAGGGAGGCGTTTCGCGACGGGTCCCTCTCCCGGGCTCACCGACTCACCTCAGCCAACTCGATCAACGTAGGTCGCCTGCTGCCCCAATGCTTCTACTATCTCCACGCGGCGGCGGTCGTCCCGTCGCCTCGCTTTGTCGTCCCTGCAGGCAACCTCGGCAACCTGTGCGCCGGCCTCATGGCGTGGCGGGCGGGAATGCCCGCGGCGGGCTTCGTCGCGGCGACCAACGAGAATCGTGGCTTCGTCGACTACCTCGGTGGAGCCCCCTTCGAGGCCCGATCGAGTATTCCCACGTCGTCCAGCGCCATGGATGTCGGCGATCCGAGCAACTTCGAGCGGATCCGCTGGCTCTTCGGGGATGACGAACGGGTACGCGAGAGCATTCGCGGAGCAGCCGTCGTCGGGGCCGACGTGGAGCGCTGTATCGCTGACCTTCACCATCGAACCGGGTACGTGGCTGATCCACACACCGCCGTGGCGTACACCGCCGCGACGCGCCACAATGGGCGCTCGGCCGCCCCGGTCGTGGTATTGGCTACGGCGCATCCAGCCAAGTTTCCCGAAACGGTGGAGCGAGCCATCGGCGAGCCGGTCGAAGTGCCCTCGACGCTCCGCGCCTTGGAGGACAGGAAGGAGACAATGCGCACCATGACTCCAGACCTTCCGGCGCTGGCGGCAATCCTCGAGGACGGCGATTGAGGAGCCTGACGGCGGCTCGGGTCAGAGTCCCGTGCTCGACCTCGAACTTCGGCTCGGGATACGACACCATCGGCTTGGCTCTGGATCGGTATCTGGATGCTGCGTTCATCCCTGACGATTCGGGCGATCTATCCGTCGAACGATCGGGGACGCTGGCCCGACTGGCGGCAGACGAACCCGATCTCGTGGCCAGGGCCTTCATCCGTCGACTCGGCCGAGGGACGCAGCGGCCTTCGGGTACGATCCGTCTGTCGTCCGACATTCCGGTAGCTCGGGGTCTCGGGACCTCGGCGGCGGCGCGAATAGCGGGCTTCGCCCTCGCCGACGCCGCTGGAGGCTCGCCCGAGGACAAGGACAGCATCTTTGCGGTGGCGGTCAGCGGGGAGGGCCACCCCGACAATGTCGCGCCATGCCTCTTCGGTGGTCTTCAGGCCGTCGCGTCGACGCCGGACGGGCCCGTCAGCATGGCGCTCAACCTCAGCGAAGACGTCGGACTCGCCTATGCCGCCCCTGAGGTGGGGGTGTCCACCGATGAAGCCCGACGAATCCTCCCCGAGAAGGTGCCTCACGGGGTCGCGGCCGCGTCCCTGGGTCGGGTCATCGCACTCACGAGGGGCCTCGCGGAAGCCGACCCGAGGCTCATCCGCATCGGTGTGGAGGACGAGCTGCACCTCCCCCATCGCTTGCCCCTGATCCCAGGTGCAGCGGCCGCGATCTCTGCGGGAATGGATGCGGGAGCGTGGGCGGTCACCGTCTCGGGTGCAGGCTCGGGGCTCATCGGACTGTGCCCTCCCGACGATGCGGAGGCCGTTGCCGCTGCCATGCACGAAGTGTTCGACGGCGGCAGCGGCGATCCGGAGTGCGTGGGCTTCGCCGTGCGTCCCGATTTCCTGGGCCTTCGCCGGGTGTGAGGCCCGGTCAGGCTCCATCACTTGCGCGCCGTATGCACACACTATAGGGTGAGACTATATAGTGTGACTCCATAGATGGTGATGCACGTGACTGAAGAAGCCAGCGCCGTGATCGAGGATCTGCTACCCCTGACCCACGTCGTCTACTACGTCCTGCTCTCGCTCTCGGATGAGGCCCGGCACGGGTATGGGATCATCAAGGACGTGGCGGATCGGACCGGCGGTGGTCTGGAGTTGGAGGCCGGTACTCTCTACGCGGCCATCAAGCGACTCAGGGGCGACGACCTCATCGACGAGACCGTCGGTCCTCCCGAGGCCGATGCACGAAGGCGTTACTACCGGCTGACCCCCAAGGGAGGTCGGGTACTCCGGGCCGAGTCTGAGCGCCTCGAACTCATGGTCCGCCTTGCGCGCGACGCACGCGTGCTGCCCGGCGCCTGACCCAGCCGGACGACGATCATGCTCGCTCTCTACCGCCGAATGCTGGCTCTCCTTCCACGTGAGGTACGGGCGGAGTACGGACGGGAGATGGAGGAGGTAGTACGTGACCACTGGGAGGAGGAGCGATCGAGGGGGCGGCCGAGGGCGGTGCGTTTCTGGGGTCGGCAGTTCTGGGCGGTAATCCGGGCAGCCGTCACGACGCGGATGGACGACCGGCGCCGCAGGAGGAGAGTGCAAGGTGAGACACGAACGGATGGAGGAGGGGGAATGGACGGGCTGACACACGACCTACGACAGACGCTGAGGGGACTCTGGAAGCGACCTGGGTTCGCGGCCATCACCGTACTGACCCTCGGCCTCGGCATCGGGGCGTCGACGGCCATCTTCAGCGCCGTCCATGCCGTGCTCTTCCGAGATCTTCCGTACGACGGCCCCGAGCAGATCGTGGTGATCTTTCACGAAAACACGTTGACGGGCGAACGTGGCTTCGGGCTCTCCCCGGCGAACGCACGCGACATCGACGAGAACGCCGAGCTCCTCTCGGCGGTTGCCGTGGCCGAGCCCTGGAGCCTCGATTTGCAGATCGACGGTCGAGCTCAGGCTATTCGAGCCTGGGCCGTCTCGGACGGGTTCTTCGAGGCGCTTGGCGTCGAGCCGATTCATGGTCGTGGCTTCAGCGAAGCCGAGTACGCCGGCACCGAGAATGCGGTCGTCATGGTGGGGCATCGCAGCTGGCTGAATCGGTTCGGCGGCGATCCCGGGCTAGTGGGGGAGACGTTGGTGTTCCAAGACGGGAGCGTCACCGTTGCCGGCATTCTGGGGCCGGACTTCAAGCTTCCAGACGAGGCGGAGCTCTGGGTTCCCAGGGTGCCGCGGGAGAGCGACGGCGTCGAGCGGCCAGCCGACTACATGCTGGGGGTAGCCCGCCTCGCGCCCGGGGTCTCGGTGGAGCAAGCGCAGACGGAGCTCAGCCGCATCGGAGCGTCGCTGGCGGAACGATATCCGGAAGACATGGGCAACACCTCCTTCCGGGCGGTTCCACTCAGGGAGCACCTTTTCGGTGACGTCCGGACACCGTTGATGGTTCTCCTCGCCGCAGTAGGGTTGGTGTTGCTCATTGCATGCGGCAACGTCGCCGGACTCATGCTGGCCCGTGGGGCCCGCCGTCAGCGGGAGTACGCGCTGAAGGGGGCTCTCGGCGCGAGCACAACGAGACTGGTCCGTCAGATCACGATCGAGAGCCTCGTACTTGCCGCCCTGGGCTGCGTGCTAGGCATCGGGATCACCTACTTGGGGGTGAACATCATCGGTCACCTAGGGCCTGACCACCTCCCACGCATCGACGAAGTGGCCATCGACGGTTCGGTACTCCTCTTCGCCGGGGTCGTGTCCGCCATCAGTGCGCTGCTCTCGGGTATCACTCCCTCCATCAAACTGTCGCGACCCGAATTGGCTATGGCATTGGGTGATGGGTCACGCGGATCCACGCGCGGGCCGGGCAGCCTGCGGGGAAGAAATCGACTCGTGGTCGTGGAGGTCGCCGCAGCGGTCGTTCTCCTGGTCGGCGCCGGCCTCCTCACCCGGAGTTTCACCACGCTCCTGGATGAGGAGCTCGGCTTCGATCCGGTGGGGCGCCTCGCGGTGCAGGTGTTCGCTTACGACGGCTACGAGAGCGCCGAGGCCAGAGCGGCCTTCGTGCGTCAGGCCATCGAGAATCTGGAGTCACTCCCTGGCGTCTCGGGCGTGGCGCTGACCTCCAGCGTGCCGTCGGCCACCGACGGTCGCCTGGCGTCCATCGACATCGACCTGAGGTTCACCATCGGTGATCGTGTGGCGCCGCCGCCCGGACAGGAGCCCATCGCTGCCATCTCGCAGGTGTCGCCCGGCCTCTTCGACGTCCTGGAGATGCCCGTCGTCGAGGGACGGGCGTTCGATGACGGAGACGGCCCCGATGGCGCCCTTGTTGTCATCGTCAACGAAACGCTCGCCCGCCGGTACTTCGGCGACGCGTCACCTGTCGGAGAGACGCTCGTCATCGGGTTCCGGCCGATGCCGCGCGAGGTGGTCGGGGTGGTGGCCGACGTGCGCCCCCAAGGATACGAGTCCGAGGCACGGCCGGAGGTCTACTTCCCAATGAACCAGTTCGGGACAGGGTCGCTGACCTTCGTCCTCGCATCTGATGTCGATGCGGCGACGCTGGTGGCCCCGGCGATGGACGCGATCTGGGACGCCAACCCAGCCCAATCGATCTGGGGCACTGCAACGTTGGAGAGCCTTCTCGACGACTGGCTCACGGAGCGGACCTTCAATCTGCTCCTCATGGCCTCCCTGGCCGTCATCGCTTTGGTGCTTGCGGGGATCGGCATCTATGGGCTCATCAGCTTCTCTGTGGAGGAGCGCGTTGCTGAGATGGGTATCCGACGCGCCCTCGGCGGGGGTGCGGCCTCCATCCTCAGGATGGTGCTCGTCGAGGGGACGCGCCTCGCGGCCTTCGGGCTGGCCCTTGGACTGGTGCTGGCCTACCCGCTGACTCGCTTCATCCAGGGGATGCTCCACGGCGTGCAAGCCACGGATCCCGTCGTGCTGTTGGGGCTGGTACTGGCGGTGATGGCCGTCGCTGGACTAGCGGCCCTTGTGCCGGCCCTGCGAGCCGTGCGGGCCGACCCCATGACGGCGCTTCGCACCGAGTAGTAGCGTCACCGCACCCGGTAGGCCCGCCAGGGGCCCGTGCGCGGGGTGGACCGTCAGGGACGAGCCCGGCCCTCTGCGGCGGCTGCAACGATGCCGCGACAGGCGAACGACAGGTAGAGATTACTGGCGGCCCGACCGGCGAAGAACGCTGTGAAGGCCGCCGTCGCGCCCACCAGGTCGAGGCCGAAGCCGAAGACCGTGAAGGTCGTGGCAACAACGAGTACCTCCACCGCGCTGGCCACGGTGACATGCTCGGTCGTGCGACGTTCCACCATGATGGCCCGCTGCATGGACAGGAGCACCGACATGGCCGGGAGGAGGACGATCACCCGCACCGGGGTGAGGGCGACGTCGGCGAGTTCGCGTGTGAGTCCC
The DNA here is from genome assembly GCA_013002885.1 of Gemmatimonadota bacterium. Taxonomy (GTDB): domain Bacteria; phylum Gemmatimonadota; class Gemmatimonadetes; order Longimicrobiales; family Gaopeijiaceae; genus UBA2589. Next base: position 33,069 of record JABDLS010000036.1, read on the forward strand.
GAGATACCGATGAGGTACACGTCGGAAAGGGGTGTGAAGGCGACCAGTGCCAACCCCGCCGTGGTGATGCTTCCCAGCGTGATGCCGAAGGTCTTGAGCTCGGGGAAGTGCTCGAAACGTTCGCCCATGAGGGCGATTGCCGTGTCCTGATAGGCGAGCCCGAACGAGCGGAAGAAGAACGAGAGGGAGTGGACGACGGGGAAGACGGCGAGGGACTCCACTGGTGCCACGCTTCGGCCCATGAAGAACGTCAGGAGCGGTTGGACGCTGAGCCCGATGAGGGACGTCAGCGCCAGCGGATAGTAGAATTTGGCGATCTCCAGGTAGCTGATGTCCCGGGCCTCGGGGCCGTCGATCTCTCCCGCCAGGATGGAGCGCACCGTCTCGGCTGCCATGACGCGGGCGGCGATGGCTTCGACGGTGACGCCGGTGGCCAAGGACAAGGCGCCCACCCACGCGCCCGGGATGCCGAGGACGAAGAAGCCTACCAGCGCCGCGACCACCATGGCCACGAGGCGGATGAGGGTACCGTAGGCGACGAGGCCCGTCTTACCGGAACGGATGAGGACGCCCTGGAGGAAGCGTCGATAACCGATGGCCGCCGGCCAGGGGAGCATGAACCAGAGCGCGCCGTATGTGAGGTCAGCGACCTGGTCGGGTACGCCCATGAGGTCGTCGATGAGAACGTCGTAGACCCCGGGGATGAGGACGATCAGCAGCACACCCGTCGTGCCCAGGCAAAGGGCCCGGGAGAAGGCTCGGAGCCTGAGAAAACTCACGCGGTCCTTCACGACCGCCGTCGCGGCGCTCATCAACATGATGACCGGCGCCTCGATGAGGATGGCCAGCGCGAACGTCACCCCGTGAGCGGCCAGGTTGAACGTCGGGTCCGGTAGCCTCGCGATGACGGCGGCGAGGAAAGGGCCTTCCGAGGCCATCATCACCCAGGTCGCCGCGAGGGGCGCCCAGAAGAAGAGGATGGATCGCTGGCTGTGTCGGGGCAAAGCTCGAGCCTGGCCTGGCTACATGCGGAAGAGGTAGGACAGCTTCATGAAGAAGCCGTCCTGGAGGAGCTCTTTGCTACGGAGTTCCAGCCCGTAGGGCCCGTCCATGACGCGGCTGTAGCCGAGGAAGAATATGGTTCCCGGCGACGGCTCGAACGACACGAGGAGCTGACCCGTGAAGTTGCCTCGTTCGCGCTCGTTCTGGAGCACGCCGTTGATGAGCACCGGGTCTCCGGTCACCGGATGGCGCAGGGCTCTTCGGACCTCGAGGTCGTACTGTCCGATGCCACGGACGAGCAGGGCCTTGCTGAACTGGTATTGGAGGCGCAGCCGAGGAATATGGGCCGTGCTGAAGTGCGAACCGTCGGAGGCGCGCTCGAGACGCACCCAGGTGTAGCTCGCCTCCACCCGAAGCTGTTCTGTGGGTTGGAGCTGGAAGGAAGGACCCAGCCGGTTCTCCCACCCGAGTGATCCCTCGGCGAAGAGGGGGATCTCCCTGAACATGATGGTCCCCGAAGCGCTCGCCGAGTTGTTGAAGCGTATATTGGGCCGAACCATGACCCCCATGATGTTGGTCAGATTCGGCGGCATGGGATACGGCTCCGGAGTCCCACCGTCCGGGAGGATCTGGTAGGCGGCGAAGTCCCCGGGCCGGAAGTTGAAACCGCCCCATTTCAGGATCCCGTTGGCCCGATGGTTCCCCCGCAGGGCGACGTTTGGGTGGAGCTCGATCTCGTACTCATATGGCGACCTCCCGTCCCAGAACTCGTCGTGGCGGGTGAAGTTGTTGGTGACGACGTCGACGCCCCACGTCTCGACAAGTGCCCCTGATTCGCCGAAGAGGTCGAAGCCCACCCGACCGCCCCACTCCGTGTCACCTGTCCGTGGGATGAAACCGGTCCGGGTCTGGAAGTCGGGGCTCGTGTCGTACAGGCGCGCAGCGTAGCTGAAGTTGAGCCCGTTGCGAGCGAAGTCGACAGTGAAGCCGGGGGCGAGTTCGGCGGAGGAGCCTGGCCCACCGTCGGAGGTCCATGTGCCCGTGACCTGCGTGTTCACCGTGTAGCGGCCGCCGAAGAGGAGTCGAGCGTCGGACGACAGGACTCGGTTGAAGCCGCCTCCGGACGTCACGGTGCGATCGGTATAGATCACGCCGACCGTGGACCCCGACCCCACGTCCGCACGAGCTCGTACCAGGTTCACAACGGCGTCCCCGGTCCCCCCGAAGACACTCGTCGGACTCTCGTCCACGGCGCCGAGGTAGCCGACGCTGAAGGCTCCGACCTTACCCGTGAGCTTCGCACCTGCGATGGGATCGATGATTCGACGCGTGTGGACCAGCGGCTGAGCCGTCCGGAAGACCTCCATGCCCTCGAGGAAGAAGGGGCGCTTCTCGGGAAAGAAGAGGGCAAACCGCTCGTTGACCTGAACCTGGTCCACGTCAGCTTCGACCTGAGAGAAATCGGGGTTCACCGTAGCGTCGAGTACGAGGTTCTGGGTGATGCCGACGCGGCCGTTTACGCCGAACTCGGGCTCAACATCGCCCCGGTCGAAAACACCGGATTCACGGAAGCCTTCGAGCTTGCCGGTGGCGACCGGGTTCACCTCGACGAGGCGTTGTGGCTCGAGCCCGGTGAGGCCCGTAAGGCGTCCACTCTGACCCAGCACGCTCGACGCGTTCACCGTAAGTGGTGCCCACGAGGACTTGTAGCTGTTGCGCATGATGCCACGGGCGATCTGCAGTCCCCAGTCCTGGACTTCAGCCTCCGGGAAGCGGAGGGAGACGTAAGGGATCCGGACCTCGACCACCCAGCCGTCGTCGATGACGCGGCCGTCGGACTCGAAGATGAAGTCCTGATTGAAGTCGACCTTGGGGCCTGTCGGTCCCCCACGTGGCTCGATGCTCTCCAGCCACATGCCGTCCGATTGGATGCCCAGCGGGCTGATGAAGAAGGTGTACGCCTGGCGCTCGTCGTTGAACGTGTCGAGCATGATCCGGATCCAGTCGTCACTCTGCGAGCGATCCCGCTCCAGGAGGTGGACGCGGATGTTCTCCGGTTCGGTATCGTACAGCCGGATGCCGAAGTAGATGGCGTCCGGGGAGTAGAAGACGCGAACGTCGGTTTGCTGAGACGCCGGCGCTCCCTCGACGGGCGTGTACTGAGTGAAGTCCACGAGGCGAGCCGCCGACTCCCACTCGGGTTCGTCCAGCCGAGCATCGATGGAGATCGAAGGTGACTCGATCCGGGTCGGTTGGACCTCGAGCTGCCCCTCCCTCCCGCTGAACTCCTGTACCGGGGGAGCGGTCTGGGTTGCTATGGCGAGGGAGAGGAGAAGGACCTGCACTGATGACTCCGTAGGGCGTTTCGTTGCGACGCACGCAAGCCGGGAGTTTCGCTGATTCGCATGCCCGTTTGAAGGGGAGCGGTCCAGTCGCTGCCGGCCCTCTCCAGCGGCCTGAAGCTTACTGTCGCGGTCGTTTTCTCCGTCGGTACAGGATGTAGCCGTAGATGGCCACGTTGAGGCCCAGCACCAAGCCGGCCAGGGCGTACTGAACCCCGCGGGTGAGCCCCGGTGGATAGATGATGGGCAGCAGGTAGTGCTCGATGAACCCACCGGGATAGCCCTGGCCTCCAGCCAGGCGACGGAGGTGGTTCTCGAGGGGAGTGAGGGGGCAGATGTTGCCCGATACCTCGATCCACAACCCCCAGGCCGCAATCGGGAGGTGGACCCATGCGACCTTTGGCCACCGGAGCACGACGAGGCCGCCGAGGCCTACGAAGAGGATGAAGCAGAGGTGAAAGAGCAGGACCGCGTCGGCGAGGGCTGAGTAGAGCACGGACGTCTGCTCAGCGGGGTCTGGTCAGAAAGTCACGCACCGTGGACCACGTCTCGTCTACCGGGGCGCCCACCCGGAAGGGGTTGAGAGCCGAGGACCCGTGGCTTCCGGGTGCTGCGACGTGCGTCTCGTGACCCGCGTCGGCGAAGCGTGCCAGACCTTCGCGAACCGACGGAATCCGGGCTTCCGACTCGGGCCGAACAGCGAGTACTGGGGCGTCGATGCGCTCGAGGGCGGACGTGGCCCCGCATTCCCCCATCGGCTCTCCATCGGCGGGCGAGAAGGCGAGCACACGGTCGATTCCAGGTTCGCGAGCCGCGGTGTGGAGCACCAGAGCCCCCGAATAGCTGCTGCCCCACAAGACGATTCTCGCCGCCGGGCGGATCGCTCGAACATACTCGACGACCCCGACGAGGCTCGGTAGTGCGTCGCAATAGTCGAAATCGGCTGCTTCCGGGGAGCGCTGGAGGGTGCGGTTGGGGTAGCCGAAGCGGTCCCCACCACCGGGGAGGTCGGGTGTGACCACGTCGAATCCCATGTCCATGAGGCGGGGCACCAGGAAGCCGTACTCGCCCCGGGCGCTCCCTCCTCCTTGATGCATGAGCAATACGACGACGGAATCACCGGGAGTGTCGTACACGTCTGCCAGCACACGGTCACCCAGGCCTGCGGGAAGCTCGACCTCTTCGCGGGCCGGAGGGCCACCGGTGGCATGACTGAGGAAGGAAACCAGCATCTGCAGATTCCCCTCGTCCTCCTCGAGGATGGAGGCGCCATGTCGGCCCGCTGGAGCCTGGTAGAACAGGCTCCCAGCCGATTCAACTGCGGTTGCCACCGGTTGGACCAGGTCCGCTTCGTCAGGAGCCGCCACAGAGAGAACGGGAACCTTGATAAGGCCTGCGTGATCTCTCGTCCACCGAGGGCGGTTCTCGTCGTACTCGCCTGGAGAGAATGCGGCGACGCCCGCCAGATCTTCCTCGGCGGCGAGGCGATAAACGAGCATCGCCGAGAAGGACGATCCTACCGCGACGCGCTCGCCAGAACGTCCCTGCGCGTCCAGCCAGCGGAGGGCTGCGACCATATCCTCGTAGGAGCGGTCGATCACCGGCCAGGGGCTCTCGTCCCCGGATTCCACACGGTCCATGACGGCGGGAGTCCCGGCCCGTTGCGCCGTCTCGTTTGCGATGCCGTCGTGCTCTTCCCCCCACCTGAGATCGACAGCGAGGACGTTGTAGCCGAGCCTCTGGAGGCGAGGCGCTACGTGGCGGAACTCGCCTCTGCTGGAGGCTGACTGGTGGAAGAGGACGACGCTAGCGGCGTGCGTCGAGGCGCCCGCGTAGAAGTCAGCCGTAATCGCGAGCCCGTCGGAGGATGGGAACACTACCGTCTGGAGGGACGGGGCGCCGACCAAGACTGTCCCTTCCTCGCTCCTCGGTTCACCGGCCCGCTCGGTGCTCGCGTCCGCACAGGCGAGTACGCCTGCCGTTGCCGCCAACACTCCGAGCGCGCTTCGCCTGAGCAGCCGTCTACTTCTCATCCGATTCTCGCTCCACATCCTCGACCTCCCGCCTACTCTGCCCGCAGAGAAGTTACGTCGCGGGTGGACCGAGCGTCCATTAGCCGACGTCAAGGAAATCAAAAACCCTCCAGGGACATCCCTGAAGGGTCTTCCAACGGAGCGGGAGGGATTCGAACCCCCAAGTCCTCTCGGACGCTCGCTTTCGAGGCGAGTGCAATAGCCGTTCTGCCACCGCTCCTCTCTCACAATCCCCGCCGAGCCGCTGAAGCTGGTGGGGTCCGGACGAAAGCTGGCCCGGATCGGTGGAGTCGTGTGGGTCGTGTGGTGGAATAGCGTAAGTCTCGGTTTGACTGACCTTTAGGGTTCGGGAGCAATGCACCTTATGGAGGGGAATCAGCCATCGTCGGCGTCCCCGCGCCGTCGATCCAAGTGACGGTCGGACTGGTACTTAAGCCGGATCGCTCAATCGCGCTGCCCGAATGGTTCTCATCCGGCGCTCTTTCTGGGTTCGTCGCTTCGCGACTCAATTAATCGGGGTGCCCGGATGGAGCTGCGGTTGGCTACGCCAATCCTCGCTCGTCTCGCGGAAGCGCAAGCTGGCCCAGGCCTCTGGGCCGACTTCCCGCTCGGCTCGAACCTGCGGTTCTCATCCGGCGCCCCTTCTGGGTTCGTCGCTTCGCGACTCAATCAATCGGGGTGCCCGGATTCGAACCGGGGACCTCTGCGACCCGAACGCAGCGCTCTACCGGACTGAGCCACACCCCGGACTACTCGGGTACCTACAAACGGACGGGGTGGGATGGAGCTGCGGTCGCTTCGCGATCCTCGCTCGTCTCGCGGAACTACCCGATAGGTGCTCCGCATCTCCCTACGGGCCGCTCGACCCGAACCCACGATCCATCCCGCTACGCGGTATGGGTGGGTTCGAACGGAACGGCACTCCCGACGGATCTGCCCAACAAGCGGGACAGACTCCTCAAACGGACGGGGTGGGATTCGAACCCACGCGGACAATGTCCACACGATTTCCAATCGTGCGCCTTAAGCCACTCGGCCACCCGTCCAAAGCAGCCGCGACTGGTCACACGACAGCCGCACAGCGGAGGGAGTGGGATTCGAACCCACGCGGTGTTGCCA
>JABDLS010000048.1 GCA_013002885.1 Gemmatimonadota bacterium
CGCTGGATGCACGTGTCCAACCCCGGGGGCGTGGAGATACGCTCCGACGCCGTCCACGTCACAGCAGGGCCTCATCGGGTGACGGCGGCCTTCCTCGAGAAGGCTGACGGACCCGTGCAGGACCTCATTTCGCCTCACGACTGGTCCCTCGCCAGCACCGCCATCGCCGGGACGTACGGCATCATGTCGCTGCCCCACATGCGCGACCTGGTCATCGTCGGTCCGGAGAACGTGACCGGGGTTTCCGACACGCCCATCCGCGATCGGATCTTCACCTGCAGGCCCGTGACGCCCGACGGGGAGGTTCCGTGCGCTCGCGACATCATCGACCGACTGGGCGCGAGAGCCTTCCGTCGGCCCCTCAGCGACGAGGACCGCCAGGCCCTCATGCGCTTCTACGACCAGGGCGCAGCCGACGGCGGCTTCGAGATCGGGATCCGCACGGCGCTGGAAGCGATGCTCGCCAGCCCCCACTTCGTGTTCCGTTTCGAAGAGGCGCCTGGCGACGTGGGGGGTTTGGACGGCGTGTACCCCGTCAGTGACGAGGATCTGGCCGTCCGCCTCTCATACTTCCTCTGGGGAAGCCCCCCTGATGAGGAGCTGCTCGAGCTGGCCGGGCGCGACGAGCTCGGGGACGACGACGTGCTCGAAGAGCAGGTCCGCCGAATGCTGGCCGATCCTCGGTCCGAGGCCCTAGGGTCCCGCTTTGCAGCCCAGTGGCTCCGCCTCCAGGACCTCGACAAGGTCCACCCGGACGTCCGCCTCGAGCCCGACTTCCACCAGCAGCTCGCCGACGACATGCTCCAGGAGACGGAGCTCTTCTTCAACCACCTGGTGAAGGAAGACCGGCCGCTCTTCGAGCTGTATACGGCGGACTACACCTTCCTGAACGAGCGCCTCGCGACTCACTACGGCATCGAAGGCGTCACCGGCGATGCCTTCCGTCGTGTTCAGTACCCGAACGAGCGTCGGCGTGGGGTACTTGGTCACGCCAGCGTCCTCACACTCACGTCGCATGCCGGCCGCACCTCGCCTGTGTTGCGCGGCAAGTGGGTCATGGAGGTGCTCATGGGGACGCCGCCACCACCACCGCCTCCCGGTGTCCCCGAGCTCGAGGAGACGGAGGCTGCCGTGGAAGGTCGCGTCCTGACCACCCGCGAGCGGATGGAGATCCATCGAGCCAACCCCACGTGCAATTCGTGTCATCGCTTTATCGACCCCATCGGCCTTGCCTTGGACAGTTACGGCGTGACGGGGAAGTGGAGAATCCGCGAGAACGGGAATCCTCTCGATACCCGGGGTGACTTCTACGACGGGACGCCCGTCACCAATCCCGTGGAGCTCCAACAGGCCCTCCTGAAGCGACCGATTCCCCTGGTCCGCACCTTTACCTCGAATCTTATGGCCTACGGTCTCGGTCGGCGCACCGAGTACTACGACCAGCCGACCATCCGCCAGATCGTCCGGGACGCCGAGGGTGACGAGTACCGGCTCTCCTCCTTCTTTCTGGGGATCGTGAAGAGCGACGCCTTCCGCATGCAGGCCGTGACGTCCGTGGCCGAAGACAACTTGGAGTGACAATGAAGTTCATTACCGGTCAGAAGATGGAGCGCCGCACCTTCCTGCAGGGGATGGGTGCGAGCGTGGCGCTGCCCTTCCTGGACGCGATGGTCCCGGCAGGGCGACTCCGGGCGACTGTGAGCGCTGTGGACGAGGCCGACCCCACGCGCCTGGTGGCCATCGAGCTCGTCCACGGCGCGGCTGGAAGCAACGAGTGGGGCTCCACACAGAATCTGTGGGCGCCTGCCGCCGTCGGCCGTGACTTCGACCTCACGCCCAGCGCTCTTCAGCCGCTGGACGAGTGGCGGGACTACCTCACCATCATCAGCAACACCGACGTGCGGATGGCCGAGGCCTTCGAGCCCCACGAGATCGGGGGTGACCACTTCCGGTCGAGCTCGGTCTTCCTGACCCAGTCGCACCCCAAACAGACGGAGAGCTCCGACGTCTACGTAGGAACGTCGCTGGATCAGATCTACGCCAACCGGTTCGGGCAGAACACCCCGATTCCCTCCATGCAACTCTGCATCGAGAACGTCGATCAGGCCGGCGGGTGCGCGTACGGGTACTCGTGCGTGTACACCGACTCCATCAGCTGGGCATCACCCACGGAGCCGCTCCCCATGATCCGGGATCCTCGGGTGGCCTTCGACCTCCTCTTCGGCGCCGGCGGCACGGCCGAGGAGCGGGCGCGGCGCCGCAGGACGAGTGGGAGCATCCTCGACTGGATTACCGAGGACATGGCCCGCATGAGGAGCCGACTCGGACCCAACGACGTCCAGCGGGTGGATCGGTACCTGGACAACGTCCGGGAGATCGAGCGCAGGATCCAGGGCGTCGAGGCCCAGAACACCAGCGGCGAGGAGCGTGAGTTGCCGGGCGCCCCCGCGGGTGTGCCCGACTCCTTCACCGAGCACATGCACCTCATGTTCGACCTCCAAGCGCTCGCTTTCGCCTCGGACATGACCCGGGTCTTCTCGTTCAAGACCGGGCGCGACGCCTCTTCCCGGGTCTACCCGGAGAGCGGCACGGACACACCCTTTCATCCGGCGTCCCACCATGGCGGCAACGAGACGGCCATCCTCGATTTCGCCGTCATCAACAAATACCACGTCAGCATGCTGCCCTACTTCCTCCAGAAGCTGAAGGACATCGACGAGGGTGGGACGGACCTGCTGGAGAAGACGATGATCGTCTTCGGCTCCCCCATGGCCGATGGCAACATCCACAACCACCGGCGGGCGCCTCTTATCGCGCTGGGTCACGCCAATGGCAAGCTCGAGGGCAACCTGCACCTCAAGGCCCCCGATGGGACGCCCATGGCCAACGCCATGCTGTCCATGCTCCACACCCTGGGGCACGACGACATGGAGAGCTTTGGCGACAGCACCGGGGAGCTTCCGCTGACGCTGTCGACTTCGGCGTCGCCGGATCGGTAGGGAGGTGAGGACGATGCGCGTTTCGAGCTCGAGCATCATGCGGCCGGCGCGGCGGTCGACGGCCCCGGTTCTTCGCGCGAACCCTTGGGTGGCGCTGGCGGCGACGCTCATGCTCTGGGGGTCCCTGGCGCCGGAGGCGCCGGTGGCCGACGCCGCGCGGGCCAACGATGTCGACGAGGTACGGACGCTCCTTCGTGGCGGCGAGGACGCGAACGCTGCTCACGGCGACGGGATGACCGCCCTCCACTGGGCTGCCGAGCATGGCAACGTGGAGTTGGCAGAGGTCCTGCTGGTGGCGGGGGCTCATCCGGAAGTGGTGACGCGCCTCGGCGGCTACACACCGTTGCACATCGCGGCCCGAAAGGGTGCGTCCGGCGTCGTCCAGGTCCTCCTGGAGAAGGGAGCGGAGCCCGCCGCGCGTACCGACCCCGCGGGGGTTCAGCCTCTTCACTACGCGGCCGCCGCCGGCGACGTCGTCTCCGTCGAAGCTCTTGTCACGCGTGGCGCCGTCGTCGACTCCCGGGAGCCCAAGTGGGGTCAGACGCCCCTCATGTACGCGGCCGCCCGGGGCCGCACCGACGTGGTGCGAAGCCTCATCGCCGTCGGTGCGGATCCTGGCGCCACGGCCCGAGTGATGGACATGGACGAGCGGGAGCAGCTCGACCGCGAGGACCGCCAGCGCAGGGAAGAGATCCGTGAGGCGCTGCTCGCTGCTCAGGAGGGGCGCCTGACACCGACTGGTGACCGGGACCCGTACGGAGGGCAACCGCTCGGGCGTGGAGCGCCGCCGCCGACACCTCCTGCCGCCGCCACGCCGCCCGATCCGGGGGCGCCGCCGGCCGCGGCCGTGCCTCCTGGCGCAGCCAGGCCCGCAGATGAGCAAGCGGCCCCGGACGCGCCGACGCGCGAGGACCTCAACAACCAGCAACGCGACCGGGTGCCCTCTTCGCGCTTTTCCCACGCGCAGCTCGTGGGCGGGTACGGCGGATTGGCCCCCCTGCACCTCGCGGCCCGCGATGGACATAGGGCCACCGCCATGGCATTGGTGGAGAGCGGTGCGGATATCGATCAGCGGAGCGGGGGAGACGGCTCGACGCCACTCCTCATCGCCACCATCAACGGTCACTTCGACCTCGCCATGGAGCTCTTTCGGGCCGGTGCCGATCCGAAGCTGGCGTCCGACGCCAACGCGACGCCGTTGTACACCACCATCAACACCCAGTGGATTCCCAAGTCGCGCCATCCCCAGCCGGCGGACTACATGCAACAGGAGGTCACGTATCTCGACCTCATGAAGGCATTCCTGGACGCCGGTGTCGATCCCGATGTGCGGCTGGAGAAGCAACTCTGGTTCACGACCTTCGGTGACGACTACCTGCGTGTGGATCGTATGGGCGCAACGCCCTTCTGGCGAGCGGCCTACGCCCTCGACCTGGAGGCCATGAGGCTCCTCGTGGCCTACGGAGCCGACCCGAACATCCCTACCATGAAGACCGCGCCCCCACGCTTCGGCCGGAGCGCCCCCACCGGTGACGGCCCCGATCCGTCGGGGCTGCCGCCTGTGCCCGTGGGTGGGCCGGGCGTGTATCCTGTCCACGCAGCCTCGGGTGTCGGCTACGGAGAGGGCTTCGCCGCCAACATCCACCGCGTCGTTCCCGACGGGTGGCTCCCCGCCATGAAATACCTGGTCGAAGAGTTGGGCGCTGACGTGAACGAGCGGGACCACAACGGCTACACGGCCGTGCATCACGCCGCGTCACGGGGCGACAACGAGCTGATCCTCTACCTGGTGGAGCAGGGGGCCGAAGTCACCGTCGTCGCCCGGAGCGGACAGACGACCGTGGATATGGCCAACGGCCCCGTCCAGCGGATCTCGCCTTTTCCGGAGACCATCGAGCTGCTGGAAAGCCTCGGGGCGAAGAACAACCACAACTGCGTGTCCTGCTAGCCCCCTTCGCCGAGGATGTCGGCCAGGCCCTCGAGGCCTCCCGACGATCGCTTCCTCAGCTCGGGTCTTCCTGCAGCTGCACCACGAGCGCGTCGAAGGCAGTGCGCAGCTCGCCATCGAGGCTGATGAGCAGGATGAACTCGTCGTACTCCTCCTGCGTCATCTCGTGCGCCTCCAGAATCTCCTCGATCTTCGCATCGACTTCCTCGCGGGCCCGTCGCCGTCCCTCTTCGTCATGGACCCGGGCGACCTGGCCGTGGAACTCGTCCCGGGCGTCGTTGATGGCGATGTGCGCCTGGGCGAACTGGGTGAGGCGAGCCTCCTCCATCGGCGCGGACGTGTCCTGGGCAGCCACCGCGGTCGGCGTGAAACCGGAAAGAACCTGGAGAGCGAAGAGGGCCACGAAGGGGCCGGTGTGCATCGGGAGCTTCATCGGTGTCTCTATTCCGCGTTCGTAGGACGCACCCTCGGATCCGTGGGCGACCCCTCAGGGTAAAGGTGTCAGGTCGCCAGAGCATGTCGTATCATTGGCTCACGGCAGTTGTTCCACCGACGATCCGGAGGGAATCATACCTATCTACGAGTACTCCTGCCAGGACTGTGGAAGCGAGTTCGAGGCGCTGATTCGGGGCAGCAACCAGCCTGTTTGCCCGGACTGCGAGAGTTCGAGCCTGGAGCGCATCTTCTCGCTCCCAGCGGTCCATTCGTCTTCGACCCACAACCTGGCCATGCGCGCCGCCAAGAGGCGGGACAAGAAGCAGGGGGAGGAGCGCATGCGTACGCAGCGTGAATACGAACTCAACCACGACGACCACTGACGCCGTGGGGCGGGCGGATCATGTGAGCCTGCCGAACGACGCTCCGATTTCAACGAAAGCCTGCCGCAGAGAGTCGTATATGAAGAGGGGGCACAAGTATGGAGCACCGCCCCGCGCGGCCCCTGGCCTCCCCTCCCGACCCCTTCGGCGGCTCCTGACTTCCATGACCTTTCCGCGGGCGCGACCCTGGCGATGAAGACCCTCTCCGTTTCCCTGGCCGTACTGGGCACCTTGCTGGCTTTTTCGGGAGACGTCCCCGAGGTCGACGGATATCCAGCGGGTGACGAGATGGAAGTGGATGCCGGCTCGAACCTCGCCGAGAGGGCAGCAGCAGCCATTCATGGCGTCATGGGTGAACCGGTCGCCCCTGGCCTCGACCCGGAGGACGAGAACGCCGTCATCGAGGAATACTGCGTGCGCTGCCACAACGAACGCCGCTTGCGGGGCAACTTGTCGCTGGAAGACTTCGACGCCGCCGTCCCTCACGCGGACCCGGTGGTGGCTGAGAAGATGATCGTGAAGCTCCGCGCCGGAATGATGCCACCTCCGGGGGTCTCACGGCCTGCTGGCGACACACTCCAGATGCTGGTGGAGTCGCTGGAAGAGCGTATCGACGAGGAGGCGGCCCGGAATCCGAACCCCGGCGGCCGCTCGTTTCAGAGGTTGAACCAAGCCGAGTACGCCCGGTCCGTGCAGGCTCTCCTTGGCCTCGATATCGATCCCGCGGCTTTTCTGCCCCTGGACACGAAGAGCGCCAACTTCGACAACATCGCCGACGTCCAGATGCTGTCGCCGACACTTCTTGACTCCTACATGAACGCCGCGGCTACGATCAGCCGTCTTGCGGTGGGCGACCCCGAGGCGGCGGCGAGCTCCACGACGTACACCAACCCGGGGTACGCGTCGCAGTGGGAGCGGGTCGAGGGCGCGCCGTACGGCACCCGTGGCGGTCTCTCGGTCACTCATAACTTCATCGCCGACGGCGAGTACGAATTCCGCCTCGCATTCGAGCACACCACGACGGGCGGCTTCTACGGCGGCGTCACGCCCGGCGAGAGGATCGAGGTATCCATCGACGGCGAACGTGTCGCGCTCCTCGAGATGGATCGATGGATGAGCGTCGCCGACCCCAACGGGGTCAACATGCGCACGGAGCCGATCTTCGTCACCGCCGGTCCCCACCGGGTGACCGCCGCCTTCCTCAAGCAGGCCGAGGGCCCCGTGCCCGACGTGTTGTCCCCCCACGACTGGTCGCTGGCTGATCGTCAGGTAGGGGTCTCCGGATACGGGATCACCGCGTACGCCCACTTGAAGGACCTGGTCGTCGCCGGGCCCACGGACGTCAAGGGGGTCTCCGAGACGCCGACACGTCGCCTCATTTTCTCCTGCCGGCCGACGACGCCGGAGGAGGAGCGCCCGTGTGCTGCAGAGATCATCGACCGCTTGGGACCGAAGGCTTTCCGCCGCCCCCTCGAGGCCGCCGACCGGGACGCGCTACTGCGCTTCTACGACCTCGGTAGGCAAGAAGGGGGGTTCGAGGTCGGCGTCCGCACGGCGATCGAGGCGATGCTCGCCAGCCCGGACTTCATCTTTCGAATGGAGGAGGCGCCAGACGATGTCCAGGTGGGAGAGAACTACCGGATCAGCGACGTCGATTTGGCCGCCCGCCTTTCGTACTTCCTCTGGGGACTGCCGCCGGACGACGAGCTCCTGCAGCTGGCCGCAGAGGGCGACCTGTCGGACGACGACGTGCTTCGGGGCCAGGTCGAGCGGATGCTTGACGACCGGCGCTCCGAGGCGCTGGCCACCCGCTTTGCCGCGCAGTGGCTACGCCTCGACGACCTGGACAAGGTCCACCCGGACCGTCTCCTGTTCCCGGACTACCACCAGCAGCTCGCTGACGACCTCCGGCGCGAGACAGAGCTTTTCTTCGCGAGCATGGTCCAGAACGACGCGAGCATCTTCGACCTGTATTCCGCCGACTACTCCTACATGAACGAGCGGGTCGCGAACCACTACGGCGTCGACGGTGTGGTAGGCGAGGACTTCCGTCGCGTGGATTACGTAGACCCGGGTCGGAGGGGTATTCTGGCCCACGCCAGCGTCCTCACGCTGACCTCGCACGCCGGCCGCACTTCGCCGGTGCTTCGGGGCAAGTGGGTCATGGAGGTCCTCATGGGGACGCCACCGCCGCCTCCTCCGCCTGGGGTCCCGACGTTGGAGGAGACCGACGAGGCGACGGAGGGTCGCCTGCTCACCACTCGGGAGCGGATGGAGCAACATCGGGCCAACCCGACGTGCAACTCCTGCCACCGATTCATCGACCCCATCGGATTGGCTCTGGATGGCTACGACGTGACGGGCCGAGTCCGGATCCGCGAGAACGGCATGCCCTTGGACACCCAGGGTGAGCTCTACGACGGCACGCCCGTCACGAGCCCCGTGGAGTTGAACGCTGCCCTTATGTCGCGGCCGATTCCCCTGGTCCGTACCTTCACCCAGAACCTCATGGCATACGCCCTGGGCAGGAGGGTGGAGTACTACGATCAGCCCACTGTCAGGGCCATTGTGCGGGCAGCAGAAGGCAACGATTACCGCATCTCGTCGTTCGTCCTCGGAATCGTCGAGAGCGACGCCTTCCAGATGCAGAGAGCAGGGGCGACGGCCGTGGATGCGGCCGGCGCACACTAGATAGGAATACCGACCCACAGACGGGTAGACATCATGGAATTCATCACCGGCAAGCACCTCGAGCGGCGCACTTTCATCAAAGGCATGGGTGCTTCGTTGGCGCTTCCGTTCCTCGACGCCATGGTTCCGGCCGGCCGCCTGGGTACGGCGGCTAGGGCCAACATCGAGACACCCCGCCTCGTGGCTATCGAGATGGTCCACGGCGCCGCCGGCTGCAACGACTGGGGAGCTACCCAGAATCTGTGGGCGCCGGCTCAGGTCGGCCGAAATTTCGACCTCACGCCCAGTTCCCTCGAACCCCTCGACGCGTGGCGCGAGTACCTGACCATTGTCAGCAACACCGACGTGCGTATGGCCGAGGCTTTCGAGGCACCGGAGATCGGCGGTGACCACTTCCGTTCCAGTGCTGTTTTCCTGACCCAACAGCATCCGAAGCAGACCGAGGGCTCGGACGTCTACGTCGGCACGTCGCTTGATCAGATTCACGCCCAGCGCTTCGGCCAGGACACGCCGATTCCGTCGATGCAGCTCTGCATCGAGAACATCAATCAGTCCGGTGGATGCGCCTACGGGTACACATGCGTGTACACCGACTCCATCTCCTGGGCGTCCCCCACCGAGCCCCTCCCGGTGATCCGCGATCCCCGTGTGGCCTTCGAGCAGCTCTTCGGAGCCGGTGGGAGTGCGGAAGAGCGGGCGCTCAGGCGCCGTACCTCCGCGTCGATCCTCGACTGGGTGACCGATCGTGTCGCCCGACTCCAGCGCGAACTCGGACCCAATGATCGAGAGCGCCTTGATCGATACCTCCAGAACGTCCGCGAGTTGGAGCGTCGGATCCAGATGGTGGAGGCCCAGAACACCAGCGGTGAGGAGCGTGAGCTCCCGGCGGCCCCGGCTGGCGTGCCTGACTCCTTCGAGGAGCACGTGAAGCTCATGTTCGATCTCCAGGCGCTGGCCTTCGCGTCGGACACGACCCGCGTCTTTTCGTTCAAGATGGGCCGTGACTCTTCGGCGCGTGTCTTCCCGGAGAGCGGCACGGACAAGCCGTTCCACCCGGCTTCGCACCACGGCGGCCGCGAGGAGGCCATCCTCGACTTCGCCAAGATCAACAAGTACCACATCAGCATGCTGCCCTACTTCTTCGAGAAGCTGGCCAGCATCCAGGAGGGTGACACGCACCTCCTGGACAAGACGATGATCATTTACGGTTCGCCCATGGGCGATCCGAATCTCCACAACCACCGCCGAGCGCCGCTCTTCGTCGCAGGCGGTCGGCAGGCCGGAATGCAGGGCAACGTCCACCTCAAGGCGCCCGACGGCACGCCCATGGCCAATGTCATGCTCAGCCTGCTCCACGGCCTCGGCCACGACGATATGGACTCCTTCGGGGACAGCACGGGCGATTTCCCGCTGTCCATGCCTGTCACCTCCGCCCCCGCCCAGGGGCTTTGAGGAGGAACCGGCAATGAAGCTCCACACCCACCCTCTGATCGCTACGCTCGCGGCACTGGTTCTTTGGGCCGCGATCCCGTCTGACGCTCCTGTTGCCGACGCGGCCATGGAGGAGAACCTCGCACAGGTCGAGGCGCTTCTTCGTTCGGGTGCGGATGTGAATGCGGCCCAGGGCGATGGCATGACGGCCCTCCATTGGGCGGCGGAGCATGGCAACGCCGAACTCGCCGACATGGTGTTGTATGCGGGTGCCCACGTCGGTGCCATCACCCGCCTGGGCGACTACACGCCGTTGCACCTCGCGGCCAAGGGCGGACACGGGGAGGTCTCGGAACGGCTCCTCGAGGCCGGAGCCGACCCCATGGCGCGGTCTTCGACGGGTGGCGTGACGCCCCTTCATTTCGCCGCCCGGTCTGGACGGGTGGAGGCGGTCGAGGTGCTCCTCGAAGCGGGCGTGGAGCCCGATATCGTGGAGGGAGCCCGAGGGCAGACGCCGCTCATGTTCGCCGCCGCCTCAGGCCGCGTCGCCGTCATCGAAGCTCTTATCGACGCAGGCTCAGATCCTTCTGTAACCAGCACCGTCATCGACATCCCGGCCATGGCGGCCGCGGACCGCGCTGCAGGGCAGGTACGGGACGAGGTCCTGACGACGTTCCGCGGCGATCTGCCGCCGGGTACGTCCTGGCAGCCGACGCCAGCCCAGGTCCAGGCGGCGGTGAAAGCTGCCAACGCGGCTCGCGAACGCATCGACCCGGCGGAAGGCATGGAGCAACCGGCCGACGCCGCCGATCCGCCCGATCCGGATCTGGGGGAGATCCCCGTGACGTCATCGGATCAGCGCGGTGAATACAGCACCTCCTACGCCGACCTGGTCTACAGGCAGGGTGGGCTGACGGCTCTCCACTACGCCGTGCGTGAGGGTCGCTCTCAGGCCGTCCTGGCACTACTCGACGGGGGGGCGGACATCGACCAACAGACCGCCGGCGACCTGACCAGTCCCATGCTGATGGCGGTCATCAACGGCCACTTCGATCTGGCCCTCGACCTGTTGGAACGAGGGGCGGATCCGAACGTGCCCAGCCACGCGGGCCTTACTCCGCTCTACGGGGCCATCAACACCTACTGGGCGCCGAAAGCCCGGTACCCGCAGCAGCAGGCCTATCGGCAGCAGGAGGCGACGCACCTCGACGTGATGGAGGCCGTTCTCGAGGCCGGTGCCGATCCCAACATCCGGCTGGAGAAGCACCTCTGGTTCATGGAATACACCTTCAGCCAACTCGACGTCGATACCCGGGGAGCGACGCCCTTCTGGCGGGCCGCCTACGCGCTGGACCTTCCGGCGATGAAGATGCTCGTGGCGTACGGCGCCGACCCGAATGTGCCGACCATGAAGGCGCCGGCTCGGCGTTTTGGTGGAGGCGGTGGTGCGGCGGATACCTCCGATCCATCGGGCCTTCCTCCGGTTCCGGTGGGCGGACCCGACGTCTATCCCATCCATGCGGCCACGGGGCATGCCTACGGCACCGGCTTCGCCGGCGTCTCGCACCGGCATGCCCCCGAAGCGTGGCTACCCGCCGTGAAGTATCTCGTCGAGGAGATGGGCGCCGAGGTGAACGCCAGGGACGCCAACGGCTTCGCGCCTCTTCACTGGGCTGCCAGTCGTGGCGACAACGAGATGATCCACTACCTGGTGGAGAAGGGAGCCGACGCTGCCGTGGTGGCCCGCTCCGGTCAGACGACCGCCGACATGGCCAACGGACCGGTCCAGCGAATCAGCCCGTTTCCCGAGACCATTGCCCTTCTCGAGAGCCTGGGCTCGAAGAACAACAACAACTGCGTGTCTTGCTGAGAAGGCTCAGCGCGTCAGGCGTTCCACCAGTGCCAGATGGTGACCAATCTGCGCGAGCCCCATCTCGTCTTCGGTGTGTCCGATACGGCGGTCGCCGTCACGGTCCAATCCATACGCCATAGCGCGCACGGCTTCGGCGAGCTGTCTGACCAGTCGATTTCCGGCCGCCGCCGAACCGGCTGACTGTACCTGTCGTGCCAGTGCGATGACCTCGTCGACACGCGCGTTCGTCCCTCTGGCCGCCATGGCGACCCGCGGACCGTGGAAGGTCAGCGCTCCAGGAACGCCGTCCACACCCTGAGCGCTCTCGATCTGTGCCAGGATCTGACGCGCCGTCTGCCGAACACCGTAGCCCATGCCTGGCCCCTGGCTGCCCTGTCCCGGATCGACGGCATGGATCACGTGAGCCATGTGCCTCTGCATGTTTCCCAGGTTCGTCGAATCCCTACCCGCGAAGGCGGCGTGCTGGAGGGCGATCTGCGCTTCGGCCCGGCCGGTCGCCAGAAGTCCCATGCCCTCGGGCGTATCCGGAGCCGCCGTGAGGATGTAGGCCAGCGCGTTGGCCGCCGTAGGGGGTAGGGGGCCCGAATAGGGCCGCTCCAGCGTGTCGGCCTCCGCCTCCGAGGAGTCGACCAGACTGTCGGCCGGGAAGCGGTCGGGTATCGAGTCCACGACCTGGGCGCCCAGCGGCGACACCATGCCAGTCAGCAGGATTCCAGCGCACAACGTGGAGGCGAGGACGGAGTCCTTGAGGCTGTCCAAGATGGTGGCTCCGACGTGACCGGCGTCGCTGGATGGGCAAAGCCTCACGAGCCCTCCAGCCCGGCGGCCCGCCGCAGAAGGCCAAGGTGGGTGGACGCCTGCGCCAGGCCGCCCTCACCCTCCTGCCACCCGATGCGCCCGTCCCCGTCTGCATCGGTGCCCTCGAGCATGGCCGTCAGCAGGTCGACGACCTCACCGAGTAGCTCGGCTACCCCCACCGCTTCATCAGCTTCTGCGGTTTCGTCGGCTTCTGCGGCTGCTTCGGTTGCGTCGGCTTCTTCGGTCTCCTCGGCTTCCGCGGTATCCGCGGCTTCCTCGGTATTCGCGGTCTCCTCGGTATTCGCTGTCTCCTCGGTTGCTGCGGTCTCCAGAATCTCGTTGAGTAACTCGGCGGCAGCGGTTCCGTTGGCTGCGGCGTTGCGGGCAGACGCTTCGATATGCTCCGCGTGGGTCTCGATAGGAGGCACGGCGCCGTCTGAGCGCGCTGCCAGAGCGATGTAGTGGGCCGTCCGTTCCGAGGCCCTGATCGCTCCATAGCCCAGTCCGGGCCCGCTCTCCACCTCGGATGGATCGAGAGCGTGAAGCACGTGACCAGCGTGCCGCATCACGGCTTCGAGATCGTCGGGGGTCTGTGCCGCGAGGGCCGCGTGTTGGACGGCGATCTCCGCTTCGGCGAGAGCCGTGGCCAGGAGGCCCTGATCTTCGGGCGTTCCCCGGAACGTGACGGAGACGTGGTGGACGTGTGTCAGGGCGGGGCTCCGCTCACCGTCCGCGGAGGTCTCGTTCTGAGCGACGAGCGCCACTGGCGCGAGGGTCACCCCGGCCATGACCAAGAGCGGGGTGTGGAGTCGTGACATGTCGATCATGCGAATTGATCCGGTGTCGAGCCCGAGGGCTTCGCGTGAGCGCCGTCGACGGAGCGTCGAGGCCTCTGGTCCACAACTAAGATATCGGTCCGGATGCGGGCAATCTATTCGAGGGTGCGCCGTCGCGGGATCGACGCGCCCACGATGCCATCGAAAAGCCGGGGCCGGCGCAGAGCGCCGACCCCGGCAGGGTGCTGCGAGAACCCGTCAGCGCTGATCAGCCGCCGATGTTCGGGTTCGTGTCGACCTCGGCCTCCGAGATCGGGATACAGAAGTCACGGGTCGAGAGGTGCGAACCCGTGGACGTGTCGCCGTCGCCAACCTGCTCGAGCGGCTGCAGGAGCGACTCGAGGTCTACTCCAGCGTCGTTCCACCGGCGCAGGGCCGGCAGGCGACGGCCCTCGAGCCACTGCTCGATGGCGTGTTCGCGCAGGAAGTATCCCAACGCCTCGTCCGCGGTGAAGCCCGTAGCGTCGCCATTGGCGGCCGACGTCTCGGCGGCTACACCTGCGGCTGTGCGCAGGCTGTTGACGATGGCCATGCCCGCGTCATAATCGCCGTTGTTGACGATCTCGTTCTCGGCGAGAATGAGCTGCATCTCCTCGTAGGACGAGAGCTCGATGGGCGCGTTATCGTCTTCGTACTTCGTCTGCGGGTTCCATTCGATGACGCCACAGCACGATGAAGCTGCGTCACCGTTTTCACCACTGACAAGCCAGGACACCCGCGGATCGTTGTCCGCGACGCCACCCGTCTCGGGGTTGTACTGCTCGATCCAGGTGAAGATCTGGGAGTGAGCCTTGTAAGGCAGAGCCTTACCGGCCACGTAGATCCGGTTCGCCTGGGTGTCGTCCCCGAGGTCGTAATAGGGCATTGCGTAGCTGAAGTCTGCTGGGATCATGCCCGCCAGGCTTACAGCCTCGGTCCAATCACCGAGGAATGCGTGGATCGACGCCTGGGCCGCGATGGACGCGGTAACCACGTCGCCGGACCCGAGTGCCTCGGCCTGCCCGAAGTACGTGAGCGCTTCTTGCAGGTGGACATCGCTGTCCTGAGCTGCGCCACCGTCGATGACGGCGTTGCAGAACGTCTCACCCATGAGGCGGCTGTTGTAGCCCGCCCACAGGTAGAGCTGCGCCAGGTTTTCCTGATCCTGGTCCCCCGGATCCAGGGCCATGATCCGCTCGATACCGTCGGCCGCCAGGAAGCGCGCCCGATGGGCGTTCGACCAGTGCGTACCGATCTCGTCGAACTCGAGCAGGCCCTCCTGCTGCTTCGGAGTAATCCCGAAGCTTCCAGTGGAGCCGGACGGATGCACCTCACGCGCCACCGCGGCGGTCGTGTATGCGATCCAGTTCAGAGCGTCGGCCGCAGCACGGCCCGCCCCGTTGGCAATGGCCGCCTGAGCGGCCGGATCATCGAGGAAGTCGGCCGCGATGGGGCCCGGGTTGACGACGTCGGTATCGCACGCCCCCAAGCCGACCACCAGGCCGAACGTCATGATTCGGGTGAGATTGCTCCTCACACCGCTTCGTTTTGATTGATAGTTCATTCTCTACAGCTCCTAGAAGACGACCCGGAAGGCCAGCGTCCATGTCGCCGGCGCGGGAATGTGCTCGCTGATCGACGTGACGAGGAAGTCACCCGTGCTAACGCCGTCGCGACTGATCGGGTTGTTGTCGCTGTTGGTGCCCATCTCAGGGTCGAAGTGGGTCCACTCGTCGTTCGTCCAGCGGAAGATGTTGCTTCCGGACACCGTCACAGAAGCGCCGGTGGCGCCAGGGATCCAGGACTCGGGAATCGGAGCCTGGAGGGCGAGCTGTCGGATCTTGAAGAAGTCCGCCTTTTCCGCCCAGAAGTTGCTGTCCGTCTCACCGGAGTCGCAGCGCGCTCGCTGCAGAGCCGTAAGCTGATTGTAGTTGGGTGCAGCGGGCGTGATGGGCGCTGCGCCAGCGATGGCGTAGGCCTCATAGCAGCCGGCCCAGATGACCGAGCGGCTGACCGCGCTGTTGGCCACTGCGGCCGTCACGTAGTGACCGCCCTGGTACTCGCCACGCGCCGAGAGGCGCAGGCCCTTGGGCAGCGACACGGTCGTGAACAGACCGACGATCCGCGTCGGTAGGTTCGGACCGTAGATCTGGTCGTCCTCGATGATGGGATCTGCAATCGCATCGGGGTTCATGACCTTCTCACCGCGGATCACCGGAACCGACTCACCGTCGATGATCCAACCGTTGCCGCCCACGGAGAACTCGGGCACCTCGGCGGGGAGACCCACTTCGGAGGAGTTCGTGGAGACAGAGGCCCCGAGGTCCCAGGCCCAGTCGTCGCCCTGGAGGACGGCGGCGTTTACGGTGAACTCGATGCCCGAGTTCTTGATCTCACCGACGTTCTCGAGCTGCGAGTTACCGCCGTTGATGTCGATGAAGCCCGAGGAGGGCGTCTGACGCACGTTGAACAGCGCGTCGGTGGTCTTCTGGTTGTAGTACGTGGCTTCCAGCGACAGACGGTCGGCGAGGAAGCTTCCGTCGAAGCCAAACTCCCATTCCGCGGTCCGCTCGGGGCCCAGGAGGGCGTTACCGAGGACGCGCGGATAGAAGGCCGGCGCGCCGCCCCAACCCACGCCATCGTAGGTCTGAACGGCGTCGAAGGCGCCCGGCGCACGGCCAGACTGACCCCAGGCCGCGCGAAGCTTCAGCTGACTGGCGCCACTCCAGAAGTCCTCATCCGAAACGACCCAGGAGGCGCTGAGCTTCGGATAGAACTGCAGTCCGAAGTCCTGACCGAAGGCCGAGTTACCGTCGATGCGGAAACCGGCGGTGAGGAAGTACTTATCGCTGATGTCGAAGACGTCCTGCACGAAGAAGCCGGCGTTGACGACCCGCTCACGGGTCTCGAAGCCGAGCGTCGTACCGGCGGTTGTCACCGTCGGCGCACCGGGGCCCGGGAAATCCTCACCGTAGGCCACCGTCTGCAGGATCTCGCTGGTCACGCTCTGACCACCGAAGGACAGCGAAGAGTTGATGTTGTCGGTCAGGCCGAAGCTGTAGGTACCGACATAGTCCACTGTGACCGTCTCGAATTCGGAGCGACCGTCGGCGAGAATGCCGTCCGGTGCCCGGACGAAGCCGAAGGGCCGGAGGTTCCGGTTCTCCTGGTTCGCCAGGTCGTACCCGACGCTGAGGCGGTTCGTGAAGTTGGAGAACGGTGTGTACGTCGCCGTACCACCGGTGATGAGGTGGTCGATCTGCGTCACGATCTCCTGGTTCAGCAGGAGGTCGAGGTTCTCCTTGTCCTCGTTGCCGAAGTAGTTGGCCTCACGGCGGTAGACGTTGAGCGTCAGGCCGTGGGCGTTGTTACCGGCAGCCGTGTTGAAGAACTCGTCGTTGGTGAACGACGTGTTCCACTGGATCTGCAGGTTCTCGGCGGGCGAGAAGGTGAAGTTCCCACGGATGGTCGCGGTCTTCTGGAGGTCGTTGGGCAGCACGCCCTCGTCGTCCTCCCAGGAGCCGGACACGAAGTACTGGAGGTCTTCACCACCACCACCCACGGACAGCGAGTAGCGCTGCTGCCAGGCGTTCTTCAGCCACGGGTTGATGAACATGTAGTCCGCCGTACCTCCGGCCGAGGACTCAGCATCCTCGAAGGAGGGGCGCAGCGCCGGATCGACACCGAAGGGCCGCATGTTCTGGAAGCCCTGCTCGACAGAAGCCGTCCACTGAGCGGCGCCTCGGTGGCCCCGCTTCGTGAAGATCTGGATTACGCCGGCTGCCGCCTCGGTGCCGTACAGCGTTGTCGCTGCGGCGCCCTTGATGACCTCGATGCGCTCGATGTCGGCGGGGTTGATGTTGTTCAGCGGGCTGGCGACGTCGTTTCCACTCCGGCCCGGGTAGCCCGTCGGAGGCACGTTCTTGTGGAACGCGTCCGAACGTATGCGCACACCGTCGACGTAGATGATGGGCTGGTTGCTCTGGGCGACGGAAACGTTGCCGCGAAGACGGATCTTCGCACCACCGCCGGCGTTCCCGGAGGTCGGTGTGACCGTCATGCCCGAGACGCGGCCCTGAAGTAGATCGTCAACACTCTGGGGCGGCTCGACGACGTTGGCGACGTCAACCTGCCCAATGGTGTTTCCGATCTCGCGACGCCGCGCGGCGCCAGCCGTACCGGTGACGACGATCTCGTCGAGGCCGAGAGCCTCGCTGTCGAGAGAGAAGTTCTGCTGGACCGTGCCGCCGGCGGCGACCTCGATCTGCATCTCCTGGGTGCCGTATCCGAGGCGCTCGGCGCGGATGGTATAGCTGCCGGCCGGCACGTTCAGGATGAGGAAGCGGCCCGACGCGTTCGTCAGAGTCCCCAGTCCTGTGCCTACTAAATAAACCTGTACGGATTGCAAGCCCGCATTCGAAGTGGCGTCCGTCACGGAGCCCGTTACTGTACCGTTCTGGGCTGAGACGGGGGCCGCCACCAAGGCGAGGGAGACCGCGACGACCGCGGCGACCCTGCCCAATGCTGTAGCGAAACTGTTCATTCCCCTGTTCCTCGTGTTGAGCTGAGTTACGGCCACCGACCGGGCCTGTTGCTGAATGGCGGCTCGGTGGACGGAAGTAAGGCGAAGCCTCCGCTTCACCAGTGAAGTTCTAGGCTCGGCGTCCTCCTTGCAAGCAGTAAGAATCCAGGTAGATCAAGGCGAAATGGTCACAGCCAGCTCTCGGTTGACCTGTCCCTCCACACCGTCGGTGACGGTGGCCGAGACGGTGTAGTCCCCTTCGGCCGAATAGAGGTGCGCCACGCGCCCCAAGGCGGTCTGGGCGCCGGCGAAGAAGACCGAGTCCACGGTGGCATCGCCCCACGTGACGGCGATGCCGAGAAGGCTCCGACCGGTGACATCGTAGTTCACGACCAGGCTGTCGCTGAGCGAAACCGGCGCGTTGGACGTGATGACCAGGTCCAGAGGACCCCCGAAGGTCAACTCCGCGTCCGAACAGGCCGCAATGACCGCGGCGACCACGAAGAAAGATGCCCAGCGAAGCCATTTGGACTTCAGCATCTGATACGCTCCATCCCATGCATGAATTGTCCCGTTCCCTTGTCGGCGGCCCCTGCCGCCGTCCCATCACCACCCACATGCCGGGCGAACCTGCGCTGCCCTAGTCTAGACCTCATCCCCATATACGGGAAGACCTGACAATCAATACAGGATCCCCGAAACGAGCATCTGTCACCGACCCAGCAGCCAGCCTACGGCGCTCCACGGGTCCCACGAGACAATCGCGTCGACCGGGCCCCCAGGCGTGCCCGGAAGCTGGCCGCCACCTGATTCCTTACTGAGTTCGATGACCACAAAGGCGCCGATGGCCGCTGCCAGCGCACCTCCGGCTAGGAGGCTGCGGCCCTTGTCCAGACGTTTGGTCTCCAGGTCGACGAATGCGGATGTGGGCACCTCGACACGCTGATTAAGCGTTTCGAACCTCATCCCGCGAAGCTCTTGCTGAACCGGTACGTCGAGGAACATCGATGTACCCGCCTCCGAGACGACCGTTGCCTCGAAGGTGCGCGCGTCTTCGCGCTGCAAGAGCGTCGCGAGTGAATCCGAAAAAGCGCCCGTTACTCTGACTCGGACCCGCTCGCCGGGGGCGACGGTGTCCACCGACGCAGGCTGAAATGTATGACACCCCGTTCCGACGAGGATCAGTGCGATCGGCAGGAGCATCCTGTGCATTTTGCGAGAACTCCGATGACGTGCCGATGAGACACTGCGGACTCTTCCACACCACTGGAACGAGCGGGGGCGCCCGAATGTGTCGAACGGAGGGAAATCCGGCGTGTACCAACCCCCCGACGCTTTCGACATGTGGTACGGTAAAGATACCCTACGCCGCGATAGTGTTGTAGGTGACGGGGCCCTCGTTGCGGCGGTCCCGCGCGCCCTCGGGACTCACTAGAGGATCGACCATGCGGGACGAGGCAAAGACGACGGCGAAGATAGCGGGGGGTGTCGCGGGTGTCGTCGCCACCGTTCTCGTCGTGGTGGCGCCGGGCTTCGGTTTTGGCGGGCTCGACCTCGGACGAAGTACCTCAGGTGCCAGGGATGGCCCTCGGAGCGAAGTCACCTTCGCCGACGACATCGCCCCCATCGTCGAGCGCGAGTGTGTGGTTTGTCACAACGCTGAGGGATCGGCGCCGTTCAGCCTCACCCGCTACGACCAGGTGCGGGACAAGGCCGATCGAATCGCGCGGGCTACGACCGCCCGGGCGATGCCGCCCTGGCTGCCGGCGGCTGAGCCGGGGACCTTTGCCGGTGAGCGGATCCTGACGGAGGAGGAGATCGGCAAGATCCGATCGTGGGTCGAGGCGGGATCGCCACCAGGGGATACCGCACGTCTCGAGCTATCTGCCGAGCAGGCCGGCTGGGATCCGGGAGAGCCGGATCTCGTGGTGGGGCTCCCATCCATCCAACTCCCTGCCGATGGGGCCGACCGGTACCGGAACCTGGTGGTGTCCATCCCCGTCCCGGAGCGTCGTTGGGTCGAGTACGTCGAGCTCCGACCAGGAAGCCGCACGGCCGTTCACCATGCCCGCATGATGATCGACACCACGCGTTCGTCGGCGGAACTCGCCGCTGAGGACCCGGAGCCGGGCTTCGACGGCATGGACCTGCTGAGCAGCGCGACCAATCCACCCGGTCACTTCATCGGGTGGACGCCGGGCAAGACTCGGCTCGAGCCTCTGGAGGGGATGGCATGGCCTCTGGAGCCCGGCACGGACCTCGTCGTGCAGCTTCACCTCCGCACCACGGGAGAGCCGGAGGAGGTGGCGGCGGAGGTCGCCTTCCACTTCGCCGATGAGCCGGCGCGACGCCATCCGGCCGTACTCGTCGTCAGCTCCCTCATCATCGACATTCCGCCGGGTGAGCCCGAATACACGGTGAGCAACTCCTTTACGCTGCCCGTCGACGTGGAGGTGCTCAGCGTCTATCCCCATGCCCACTTCCTCGGGAAGGACCTCCAGGCGTACGCGATTCTCCCCGATGGCCGGGAGCGCTCTCTCATCCGCATCCCCGATTGGGACTTCAACTGGCAGGACGACTATCGATTCGCTCGTCCGTTGTCGCTGCCCGCGGGCACACAGATCGTCAAGCGCTTCGTCTACGACAACTCTGCCGGGAATCCACGGAACCCGTCAGATCCGCCGAAGCGGGTGGTGTACGGATCGAACTCCGACGACGAGATGGCCGACCTGATTCTCCAGGTGTTGCCGCAGAGCGATGCGGATCGGGAGACCCTGCTTCGGGCCCAAGCGTGGCAACACGAGTCCGAGGACATGGCCTACCTGGCCCACGTGGAGCACGCTGCCGGAGCGGCTGCCCTCGCCAACGACGACCTGGACGAGGCCACCCACCGATTCCAGGAAGCGCTCCAGTACCGGGCGGATCACGTGCCGTCCCTCGTCGGGCTGGCGCGGACCTTCGGTCGACGCGGGGACTGGTCCTCGTCTTTGCTCATCGCCCGGCAGGCCGAGTTGATGTCGGGTGGTTCAGACGCGCGTGCTCTCGACGTGCTGTCGGCGGCTCAAGCGGCGGTGGGCGACGTGCCGGCGGCGGTGGCGTCGGCTCAGCAGGGACTCACCCTCGCCCGTGCATCCGGCGATGACGCCTTGGCGGCCGTCTTCGAGGCCCGGCTTCGTCAACTCGGGGGCTGACGCCTCAGCGACCCACTTCCCGGATATCACTCCTCGCCCTCGGTGGCCGGACGTAGGCGGTCACCATGCTCTCGTGCCCCTCGGGTCCTACCGCGGCGACCCCGAAGATGTAGTCGTCGATGGAGATGTCCGGCAGCGTGTATTCGGTCACGTCACCCACGTAGAGCTCGTGCTCCCAGTCTGGCGTCCACGCCGTGCGCCAGACGACGCGGTAACCCGCGGCCCCGGGTGAGGGCTGCCAGCGCATGGCCGCGTCGTACCCCGACTCGCCGCGCCCGAGCATGGGGCCGCCCCCACCGGACACGTCGGGGGCCGGCGGCGCCAGGGCCATCGTCGCCACACCCGCGACATTCACGCGGGTGTTCTGCGCCAAGTAGTGAAAATCCACCCCGCCCAACGTGTCGGCGGGCATATGCTGTCGTGAGTAGTTCTCCCTGGACTCGCTGAAGCGTACGCCGGCGTAGCCGCGACGGTTGAACGCGGTGTGGTCTCCTCCACGTCCGAAACGGTCCTCACGGGCGATGAGTCGGACCTCGTGACCGGG
>JABDLS010000056.1 GCA_013002885.1 Gemmatimonadota bacterium
AGCGCAGGGCGGGTCCGACCGACAACGTCCACCCCTTCGTGACGCACCCCTCGCGCTGGTCGAACGCCCCGAGACAGTCCGACTCCAGGCGGTAGCGCTGGAACCAGACGTTGGGCGACCAGGCGCCGGCCTGTCGCAGTCCCAGCATGACGCCCCACGCATCGTAGCGGGGCTGGACGAGCTCCGAGAAGGCGGAGCCGAAACTCGCCTGATACGTCGGGGCGATCTCGTAGACCTGCGCCGTCGCCGAAGTCGGAAGTCCGAAGATCAGACAGAGGACGAGCGGACAGAGCGTGAGGGCGGTCGGTAGAGCGGCTCGACGGGTCATCGTGATGTCCGGATTGCGAGGCTCGATGTCCCAATCTTCCGTGCGCTCCATCTGAAGACAACACTTTGGAGCCAGGCGGGTCTTGCACCGCGGGCCCGTCGCGATGACCCTGGAGGCTGACCGATCCGAACCCACGAACGAGGATTCGAGGACGATGAGACTGGAATGGCGGTACCACCGCCCTGGCTGAACGAGTTGCGCCCGCACTCGGGAGTTTCTCGAGCAGAATGGTATCGAAGACGGAATGGTCCGAAGCGCCACCCGGGAGCCCATCGAAGGTGAGGAGGCGCTGAAGATCCTCGAGGGGGTCGACGACCTCTTCGTCGCGAAGGGCAAGAAGACCCTGCACCTCGATCTGACGAAGGAGCGCCCGGCCGACGACGAACTGCTGGCACTTCTTCTGGGAAGGTCCGGGAAGCTCCGGGCGCCGGTCGTGAGGTCCGGGT
Organism: Gemmatimonadota bacterium; assembly: GCA_013002885.1. Classification (GTDB taxonomy): domain Bacteria; phylum Gemmatimonadota; class Gemmatimonadetes; order Longimicrobiales; family Gaopeijiaceae; genus UBA2589. Next base: position 775 of record JABDLS010000056.1, read on the forward strand.
CACGGCTCATCGTCGGCTACAACGCCGACATCCTCGGGGAGCAACTCGCGTAGGCCCCGATGGAGGAGGGATCGAAAGGGGTCCGGAGGACCTGCGGGGAGTGTGGCGACACGCTCGACGACCTGTGGGCGGCCGCCGGGAAGTCCGTGTGCCCGGCCCTCGCCTGCCAGGCGGCCGCGACCCGACGTCGACAGCGGGAGAGAATGGCGCTCCGCACCGAACTCGCCCGCCGGGAACTCGCGGCGAGAGGGGTCGATCCGACCCGCACGAGCTGGTCGGTCGTGCCATCGTTCCAGGGGGGCGCCGTGCCCCTCCCCCAAGCGCATCGCGCCGCCTTCGTGGCCCATCTCATCGCCGCGGTCGACGAGGCGGCCTCCCGCGATCCCGGGCCATCGCCATCGACCCCGGTCGCAGCCCGAACCCCGGCCCCCGCGGAGGCGCTCGCTTTCGAGGCGGGCTGCCGGAGCTGTCGCGGGCACTGCTGTCGACGGGGAGGCACGACGGCCTTCATCACTGCCGACACGGTTCGGCGGGTGTGGTCACGACATCCGGACCTCACCCCGGCGACCACGACCGAATACTACACTCGGTTTCTGCCCGACACGCACCTCGAGGGAAGCTGCGTGTTTCACACCGCCACCGGTTGCACCCTGCCCCGGGCGAGTCGCAGTGACAGCTGCAACCGCTACCTCTGCTCCGACCTCGACGACACGCTTCGAAGCTGGCGAGAGCCGGAGGGTCCGAGCGGCACACACTACTTCGCCGCGATTTCGCTCGAAGGAGGGGGTGTCACCGGCGTCGCTTCGACCGAGGTGCCGCGCGGGACGCCGCGGAAGGCCGACCGCCTAGATCAGATCGCCCACGCCCACGGTCGCCTGACCGGCCACGGGAATGCCGGGGGTATCGCCCCCACTCCGCCGGGTAGTGCCGCCTCGAACTCGCGACCCACGGAGCTCGGCGGGTCCGCCGACCCGCCGGGCGGCGGGTGAAGAGGTCCCGCTACGATTCACACTTCCCATCTCTCGGCGGGAGGCCGATCTCGAACTTCGTCGCACCCTCGGTCGGAACGGTCAGTGCTACTGTCACCAGGAGGTGGCATTCGCCCTCCAGGACGATCGATTGGTCTCCCTCCGGCATGTCGTCCAGGAGGAATCGCCCCTGACTGTTCGTTGCGGCGAGACCCCCGCCCAAGGACTCCGAGGAGACGAGTATTCTCGGCAAGGGCTCACCGCTGTTCGCGTCGCGAACCGTGCCGATGATGGCACCAGCCGTGGGTTCCCCAAGGGGCTGCGATCTGGCGTTCTCGCCTCGTGCCGTTGGGTCGATCGTCACGACTCCCACACCGAGGAGCGTGCCTGCGACGAGTGTGGTCAGCAGTTTTGTCGAGGGCAGGCGCACTTCTATCGCGACCCCTTCGTCAGGCGATGGCGGTGGACGCGTGCGACGCCGAGTTCGTCCTCGTTTCGGACCAGCACATAGTCGTTGCCGATCTCCATGAGCGTGCTGACGAGGGGGTTGCCCTGCTGACGAGGTCTCAGCCCGAGGAGTTCGAAGGGCGCGTCTACTTCGGCGATCCACTTGCCTGATGGAGAGAATACGTCCCAGTGATAGGGTGCTGTCGAACTGGGTGGCTCGAAACGCATCACCCACAAGTTCCCGTCCGGGTCGACATCCAGGTATTGCACGAACGGCAGATGACTGGGAAAGTCGACTCTCGCGACATGGCGTTCGATCTCGCGAAGCCGTGGTCCGGTCCGGCCTCGTGTCTGGGCTTCGGCCCAGGTCCGGCGCATGGCTCGGGTGACCGGGCGAGCGTCGTGAGGGATCACAGCCGACCTCCCGCCGATCAACTCCCTGATCTCCGACCCTCCCTTGTCGGACACCCACACGCGTCCCTCCCCGGCGGCTACCCTCACGAAGGGTTCCATCGGTTCGTAAAGCACGATATCAGACCCGAATCCAATCGTGCCGCCTTCATATGTGGCCACGACCGACCCAGCCTCCGCAGATAGGTCGTAGACCCCAACTTTGACGACTTCGGCCTCGGCCACGCCGGGCCCGAACGGAAACCCCGCAGAACGAATCAGCAGGGAGTTTTCGTCGAGCATCCCGACGGCGCGGATCCCGCCTTGCCATCCCGGCAACTGGAGGCGGGCGGTGCGCACGTTCTCACCGTTCGGCCCGAACACGAGAATCTTGCGTTCGTCCGCCAATAGGAGAATGGAATCCCCCGGGAGCCGGATCAGAGACATGAAGGGTGAGGAAAGCTCGAAGGGCCCCTTGCCGAACCCACCCACATCAGCGAACACCTGACCATCTTCGTCGAAGTAGCGTAGTGCGAAGAAGTTGTTGAGGTACATGCCGATCGCCACGGATGTACCGACCTGCAGAGCGTCACGCGGGTTGACCAACAGAGTCAGTTCAGGCCCATCCAGAGTACCCAGGCGCAGATCCGGAGTCGGTGAAACCGTCCACTGGTCGACCGAGGTCTGAGCACCGACGTGGAACGCGCCACCGGCCAGGAGTACGCAACCCCATCCCGTCCTGCGCGCAGCCCGCAGCACGCAATCCCTGAGGGTCACTGCCTTCTCCTCCGAACCAGTTCAACCCACTCCTCCAGGCTCGGTGTCTCCCCCAACAGTGTGTCGCCCACGATGAAGGAGGGTACCGCCCGCAAGCCGATCGCTTCTGCCGCTGCAATATCGCGGTCGATCGCACCATCCAACTGTCCGCTGTTGACGCAAGTCAGGAACGACGGGACGTCGGGTATCCCGACCTCTTCTGCGACCCTCTCGGGCGAAAGCCCCTCTAGTGCGACCGCTCGATAGAGCAACGCGTGGACCTCCTCAAAAAGGCGCTGCTCGCCGCCGCACTCGGCAAGCAGCGCCGCATGACGCGCATTCGCGTGAATCAACAATGGCCAATGTCGGTACACGATCGCCACTTCTGACGGGAAGGAGTCCCGGAGTGCTCGCAGATCTCGTTCCGCACGCCGGCAGAAGGGGCATTCGTAGTCGCCGAACTCGACGATAACAACTTCAGCATCCCTGGGCCCCAACCATTGCCCGGCCTCCTGTAGCCTCTCTGCGTCCGCGATGTGACGAGCCTCGAGTCCAACCGCCGCTCGGGGCTCATCGCCTAGCCTGGCCCAGACGAAACTGAGAGCCACCACACCCAGAGCAATCGTGACGACATTCGCCACCCACTCCATCCGCCCAGTCTTCCCTTCTTGATTTCGCCCCATTGGTCCGCTCCCCTCCGTGCGGGTTTTCGAGGATGGTCCATCTGCCTCGTCAGTTCATTACGTCACACCGGTGAATGACCATCCCGGGGTCTTCGCAGTAGTCGTAGGTGTCCGGGTAGCAGAACTCGAAGGCCCCCCCGAAGCACCCATCGTTGCAGACCGACTGGCCCATGCACGAAGCCGCGCAGGTATCACAGGAAATCCCGCGGGCCTCAACCGGGTCGGCGTTTGCGGCGGCGATGATCGCCAACGAGAACGCCATGCTGCAGAGTCGTCGAATGTGCCGAATCATGGTACACCTCCGTGAGGGTGATAAGCCCGGAACCGACGCGGCGGCATCGGCTCTCCTTGACTCACCATATCGTGCAGGACCAGTGATGTCCGCAAGGTAGGCGCCAACTATTCGTCAATCTGCCAAGAAGTTGTCGTCAAGACCTGGAGGGAGGAGCGCGCTCAGTTCACAATTCAACGCCTGGGCAACTCGAATGAGCACCTTCAGCGAGAACCGTGGCCGTTCCTTCTCGTAGGAGAGGGTCGATCGAGGGACACACGCTTCACGGGCCAGCCAGGACCAGCTTCGTCTTCCCAACTCCTGTTCGATTCGCGCTCGGATGAAGGTGTGAAGTTCTCGTTCTCGCACCATGAGTCTCCTAGAGCCAAAGGGGACACCACTGAATGGAACCGACAGACGCCGAACCATGGCGCCGGTTCGAGCATTGGCGCGCTGGCGCCAAGCGATCCTCAAAGTGGACCGCGCGAGGTGTTGAATGCGTTTATCCTGGCAAGGGTCTGGATCGAGTAGCGAAGGTAGCCCTACGCACACCGCCTCGACCGGGCCCTGACCGGAAAGTGTCCCGATCCGGCCACGGTTCCCACCGTGGCCGGGGGGTCACCGCGCACGGCGCATCGGGCGCTCGGGATCGGCTCGCCTCAGTCCTCCGAGACGATCTTCGGCTCCGGCTCGGCTTCCTCCTCGAGGGTCTTCAGCACCATGTCCCAGTCGAACTTGTCACCGATCCCCCGCACGTAGTGGTCCATCCAGGCCATCTCGCTGACCGACTTGACGAGGCGGTTGCGCGCATCGGGGATGCCGTGGCTGCGCCCCGGATACAGGTAGAGCTCGGTGGGCACGTTCAGCCGCTTCAGGGCCATGTGGAGTTCCTTCGACTGGGGACTCGGCACCCGCGGGTCACCCTCCACGACGTGGATCATCGTGGGCGTCTTCGCGTTCTTGATGTACTTGAGCGGCGACTGGTCCCAGTACATGTCGAAGTTGTCGTACAGCAGGTCGTCGCCCACGTAGAACTGACGGTTCCGCTGCACGTCGCTCTGGGCGTACATGCTGATCCAGTTCATCGTGCCCGCCCCCGAGCTGATCGCCTTGAAGCGGTCGGTCTGGGTCAGGATCCAGTTCGACCAGTGTCCTCCGGCACTCCACCCCAACACGCCCATCTGGTCACCATCGACGATGCCCTCGGCGATGAGGTGATCCACACCGGTGATGATGTCTTCGTAGCCGAGGGTGAAGTAGTCGCCCACGATGTCGGTGCGATGCGCGTTACCGTAGTTCGTCGAGCCGCGATAGTTGGGCTTGAGGACCGCGTAGCCGGCGCCCGCATAGACCTGGGCTCCATACCCCCCGTTGAATCGCAGGACGTCGGCCGATGCGGGTCCGCCGTGAATGGCCACGATCAGGGGGTAGCGGGTGCCCTCCTCGTAGCCGACCGGATAGACGAGCACGCCGCCGACCCGACGCCCGTCCGACGAGGTCCACTCGACCTCGACCTCGCGACCGAGGGCGAGGTCGGACACCTGCGGGTTGGCGTCGACCAGCTGCACCCAGGCGTTGCGATCGGTGACATCCTCGACGGTTGGGACGGCGAACACCGTGGGCGGGGTGGCCGGGTCCTGATAGTCGATCAGGACGACCCCCGACCCGTCGTCACGCGAGACCCGTAGAGCGGCCCGCTCGTCGGTGATCTGCCGCACCTCGCCCGAACCCACATCGAGACCATGGAGCTGTGTCGTGACCTTCACGCCCGTCGTGAAGTAGATGGTGGATCCATCCTCCGCCCAGAAGTCGGCCCCGACCGAGCCGTCGAAGCCGGCGCCGAGCTTGCGGAAGGCCCCCCCGCGATCGGCCACCTCGCGGATGTAGACCCGGCGCTCGGTCATCGAATAGCCGCTCAGATCGTCGGGCGCCGAAAACGCGATCATCCGGGAGTCGGGGGAGAAGCTCAGGCCCGACTCCGACACCTCGAACGTCTCGGAGAGGCGCTCGATCTCGCCAGTCGAGACATCCAGAAGAAACGGGTCGCGGTAGAGCCCGGCCGCCGTGATGTTGCGCTCGTACCGCTCCGCGGAGCCCGCGAGGAAGCCGATCCAGCGGCCGTCGGGCGACACCTCGAACTGGTCGACGCTCACGCCGAGATCGCGAGTCAACTGGGTCACCCTCCGCGTGGCGAGGTCGAGCCGGTGGAGATTGGAGAGCGGCGTGACGGGGTTCTGGATGTCGACCGTGAACCCCTTCTCGAGCCGCTCCTTCTCCTCGTCCAGGTGCCGGTCGGACCTCGTGAAGTAGATCGACGAAGCGTCGGGAGAGAACGCCCAGGAATCGACCCCGGCGGGCTCTTCGGTGAGCGTGGTCGGCTGGAGAGCCTCCTCGGCAACGCCCGCCCTCAGCGCGCCTTCGAGACCGGCGACGGGCAGAGCGTGAAGCTGCTCGAGGTCGTCCTCGCCGGCGCGGAAGACGAGCCAGGCGCCGTCGGGACTGAAGTCGAAGCCCGACACGCCCCCTTCGGCCGCCGTGATTCGACGGGCCTCGCCTCCGTCCACCCGCATCATGAAGAGCTGGTTGCCTTCCGTGTCGTCATCGCGGTTGGAGGTGAAGACGAACCACCCGCCTCCCGGCGCCCAGGCCGGGCCACCCTCGTCGTGGTCTTCGGTGAAGGTCAGTCGCCGGGTCGACGACACCCCCTCCCCGAGTGACACCAGATAGAGGTCCGACTGGGATTCGTCGGCGATCCAATCGGGATCGGTGACCGAGTAGAGCATCCACTCTCCGTCGGGGCTCGGCGTCCACGACCCCGCTCGATTGAACTCCTGCATGTCGAGGAAAGTCATGGGACGCGGCACCGCCTCTACACCGGCGAGATCCTGCGCCGACAGCGGCGAGGTGAGGAGGAGGGCCCCGACCAGGACGGTCGGCATCGTCCATCGAGAACGGAACGCGCGCGTCGAGCATCGAACGGACATGGCAGTACCGGCGGTTGGATGATCGGCGCCGTCCCGACGCCGGGGGGGTGGGGGCGACAATATGGGTCGCGGTGGGCGCCGGGAGCCAGTCCGC
>JABDLS010000088.1 GCA_013002885.1 Gemmatimonadota bacterium
CCGGCCTGAATGGCGAAGCAGCGGGACACGCCCTCCTGCTCCATGGCCAGCTCCTCGAGCTTCTCCAGACGCTTCACGTAGCCATCGAACATCTCCCGACGGGCGCCGGGCCTTGACCCACTGATGGCGTCAGCCGCGGTGACGAGGAAGGTCTCCGGGAAGAAGTGCGGCTCTTCGTCGTGGTGCGCCTTGATAGCGTTGAGCACCAGCTCGGTTTCGCCGTGCTTCTTGCACAGTCGGTAGCCGAGCTCGACATGGGTACCCTCGTGCTCGTGGGTCATCCCCTTGCCCACGTCGTGGAGGATGGCGGCACGCTTGGTGCCCTGGACATCGAGATCCATCTCCGCGGCCATGGAGCCGGCCAACAGCGCGACCTCGCGGGCATGCTGCAGCTGGTTCTGGCCATACGACGTACGGAACCGGAGTCGGCCGAGGGTCTTGAGGATCTCCGGGTGCACGTTGTGGATGCCGAGCTCGTAGAGAACCTCTTCGGCGGCCTCCACCATCGCTTTGTCCACCTCGCCCGCCGCCTTCTCGACGACCTCTTCGATGCGTCCGGGATGGATACGACCGTCCTCGACGAGCCGCTCCAAAGCGATTCGTGCCGTCTCCCGACGCACGGGGTCGAAGGCCGACAGCACCACGGCCTCCGGCGTGTCGTCGATGATGACGTCCACGCCAGTCGCCTGCTCGAACGAGCGGATGTTTCGGCCTTCTCGGCCGATGATCCGTCCCTTCATCTCGTCGGACGGAAGCTGGACCACGGACACCGTGGTCTCAGCGGTGAGGTCGGCCGCCATACGCTGAATGGCGAGAGCCGTGATCTTCTTGGCCTCCTTCTCGGCCTCGCGCTGCGCCGTCTCCTTTATCTCCCGGAGGCTGTTGGCGGCCTCGGCCGAGGCGGCATCCTGCATCGCCTCCACGAGCTCGCGCTTGGCCTCGTCCTGACTCATGCCGGCGAGCTGCTCGAGACGCCTTCGCGCCTGGGCGGCCTGGTCTTCGACCTCGGCCTCTCGGGCGTGGAGGTCCTGCTCGCGCTGACCAACGCCTTCGGCGCGGCGGTCCAACTCCTCTTCGCGGGTGTTGAGGCGATCGAACTGACGATCTTGCGCATCGGACCGCTCTTCGGCGCGACGTTCCGCGCGCTCGATCTCTTCTCTGCGGCGACTCTCCTCTTTCTCCCAGGCCTCGCGGAGGCGGAACCCTTCTTCGCGCCCCGCGAGCTCTCCGGCCTTGCGGGCGTTGTCCGCCTCGCTCGTGGCTCGTTCGAGGATGCGGGAGGCCTCGTCCTGTGCCTTGCTCTTCTCTAGCTCTTGTCGTGCCCTTTCACGGTTTCGCGCGATCACGAAGCCGATCAGCGCACCCAAGACGAGTCCGACCGCCGCCGCCAACATGAGTGGCGGGGTGATCATGTATCAAAAACTCCGAAATCGACCGGCGAACCGGTCGAAGGTTGGCGTCAAACCGCCCCTCGGCGAGGGGCGGACGGGGATTGTTGCCCCTTGTAACGGATGCAGGATAGAACCCAGGCGATCGCGTTCGCAACCTGAGGGCCGAAAGGCGTCAGCCGAGCGCGTCCTCGATGCGGTCGGCGAGGCGCGCCGCCCGGGCCTCGCCCTCTGCCTGAGCCTGGTCGACCTCTACTTGGCTCTGGAAGAACTCGTCGGCAATGGAGAGTGCGGCGAGGATGGCCGCCTTGTGACCCTCGATGAGACCTGCGGCGATACGGATCTGGTGGATGCGGTCGTCGACGAGCTTGGCGCATTTTCGGGTGTACTCGGGCTCGGCACTGGCCCGGATTGTGTGCTCCTCCCCGGCAATGCGCACCGTGACCGACGTCTTTTGCACCATCATGACTGGCTCTCCAGAAAGCGGATCCTGGCGATCATCCGTTCGACACCCTTCCGGCCACGCTCGAGGCGGCTCCGCAGATCTTCGTTCTCGGTTTCCAACGCCTTCAGCCGGGTCATGATCTGCTCGGCCTCATGTTCGTTGCCGGTGAAGCGCTGAACCAATTCGGCGAGCTCGGCCTGCTTCTGCTCGGCGGCGTGAGCGCGCACACGCGTCTGAGCGAGGCGATCCAGGAGCTCTCCGACGGCATCTTCCAAGCGGGCGAAGCCGTCCGCTCCACCATTATCCCCGGGCTTTGACACCAAGCTCCTCCTCGAGCCGTTGGAGTACCTTGCCGACGCTCCTGTCGACCGCCTTGTCCTTCAGGGTCCCCTTCGCCGAACGGAAGCGCAAGCGGACAGCCACGGATCGCGTGCCTTCAGGAACGCCCTCTCCGGTGTACACATCGAAGATCTCGAGTGCCTCGAGCTCCCGACCCGCTGTTGTCCGGACGACATCGTCGACATCACCCACCGGGAGCGCATCGGGCACGACGAGTGCCAGATCCCGCTCCACCGCCGGATAGTGGGGCAACGGATCGTACGTCGCCACCGGCGCTGGACGGGGTTCGTCGGGGAGGCGCAATTCAAAAGTGAATACGTCGCCGGCCCACGGGGGCGTATCCACCGCACCGTCGGCCATCCGACCACCCCAACCGATGACCGAACCGTCGTCGGACACGGCAACCAGGGAACGATCCGGATCCAGACGGCTCGCCAGGCCCCTGACCGGCTCGCTCGTCGAGGCTGGTACCTCCGATCCGGGCAACAGCCTCGCCCCTCCGTGATAGGCAGTCTCCAGCATCTCTGCGAAGAGGCCTTTGAGATCCCAGATGGACAGCGCCTCGTCGGCGACGGACCAGTGCGGCGGGGTGCGCCGACCGGTGACGATCGCCGCCAGATGCGTCTCCTCGTGGGGAGGGCAACCCGATGCAGTCCGGCTGAACGACGTCCCGATCTCGAACAACCGCACGTCCCGGTTTCCCCGTGCCAGGTTGTACTCGAGGCGCCTGACCAGCGACGGCAGCAGGGCAACCCGCATGACCGGCTCGGTCGTGGCCAGCGGATTCGCCACCTCCACGTCACCCTCGTTGGCAGGTGCGAACGCGGGCGTCTGCGTCTCGAAGAGCCCCTGCCCCACCAACGCCGCCCGGATGCGATCCTCGAGCTGGAAGAGGGGGTGGTCGGGGACGGTACCGGGACGGGACGGGCGCAGATCCGACGGAAACGCGTCGTAGCCATGCGTCCGGGCCACTTCCTCGATCAGGTCCACCTCGCGGGTGACGTCGTAACTCCGGTAGCCGGGAACCCGCACGTGGAGGACGCCGTCGGTCTCCCCTCCGACGGTGAAGCCGAGAGGCTCGAGGAGGCGTGTCACGTAACGGGCATCGAACGGGATGCCGAGGAGGCGGTGGACCCGCGAAAGTCGGAGATCCACGACCTGAGCCTCGAAGGGGTGAGGAGAGCAGTCGAGCACGGGGCCGTCCAGCTCACCCCCGGCCGTAGCGATGATGAGGGCAGCACATCGCTCGAGGGCGATCTGCATGCCCTCGGGATCGACGCCCCGCTCGAACCGATACGAGGCATCGGTGGACATGCCCAGAGCCTTCCGCGTCGACCGGATGGATTTCGGATCGAAGTGGGCGCACTCCAGAAGGACGTCACGGGTGGCTTCCTCGACCTCCGAGTTCTGCCCGCCCATGACGCCGGCGATGGCCACGGGTCCCCCCGCGTCGCAGATCATGAGCATGTCGTCGGTGAGCGTCCGATCTTCGTCGTCTAGGGTCGTGAACTTGGATTCATCCTTGCCCGCGCGACGCACCACGATGGACGAGCCCGCGAGCTGGTCGAGATCGAAGGCGTGGAGCGGCTGCCCCATCTCGAGCATCACGTAGTTGGTGGCGTCCACCACATTGTTGATGGGACGGGAGCCGGCACCCCTCAAGCGCTCCTGCAACCAGGCCGGCGACGGCCCGATCGCCACGCCACGAATCACGGCACCCAGGTAGCGGGAGCAGAGATCCGGGTCGTCGATGCGGATGGAGACCTCACCCGCCACCGCTTCCTTCGCATCGACCACGTACTCGGGCGCAAGTTCGATGGCATCGGGGAAGTCGGGAAACACGACCCGACCGTCGCCCTCCGAGGCCAGTTCGCGGGCGACGCCCGCGTGGGAGAGAAGGTCCCCACGGTTCGCCGTGATCTCCACGTCGAGCGTCGCGTCCCCGAGCCCGAGAGCGTCCACGAAGGACTGGCCGGGCGTGAAATCGCCGTGGATCTCGAGGATGCCCTCGTGGTCGGTGCCGAGACCCAACTCCTTGGAAGAGCACAACATGCCCTGTGACACCTCACCTCGAATCTTCGCCTTCTTGATCTTGAAGTCGCCAGGCAGGACCGACCCGACGGGCGCGAACGGATAGAACGACCCGGCCTTCACGTTCGGGGCACCACACACCACTTGCACCACCCCGTCCCCCCCGTCCACCTCGCACAGGGACAGACGGTCCGCGTTGGGATGCTGGCCGGCGGTGACCACCTTGCCCACCACGATGTCGCCCAGGGCCTCGCCGGGAGAGGTGATCTCCTCCACCGGCGCGCCCCGGAGAGCGAGGTGCTCGGCGAGTTCCTTCGGGCTCCCGGAAAGACCGGGCACCATGTCCTTGAGCCAACGGGTCGAGACGTTCATGACGCGAACTGGGCGAGGAAGCGGACGTCGTTGTCGAAGAAGGTCCGAAGGTCATCGACGCCGTGCTTGAGCATGGCGATTCGCGCCGGTCCCATGCCGAAGGCCCATCCCGTGTACTTCTCGGCGTCGTAGCCGGCGTTTTCGATGACGTTGGGGTCGACCATGCCGGCACCCATGATCTCGAGCCAGTCGGTCTCCACCCGGGTTCCGTCGGGCCGCGTGATCACACGCTTGACGTCTACCTCGGCGCTGGGCTCCGTGAAGGGGAAGAACGATGGGCGGAAACGGACCTGGGTGTCGGGGCCCCAGTAGCGCCGTGCGAACTCGCCGAGGGTTGCCTTGAAGTCGACGAAGGTCACGTCTTCGTCGATGACCAGCCCCTCGATCTGCATGAACGCAGGCGTGTGTGTCGCGTCGTACGTATCACGCCGATAGACCCACCCCGGAGCGATGATTCGGATGGGGGGGTCGTGCTTCTCCATCGTTCGCATCTGCACCGGCGAGGTGTGACTGCGCAGCAAGACCGAGTCCACCAGGTACAGGGTGTCCTGTTCGTCGGCGGCCGGATGGTCCAGTGGCGTGTTGAGCGCCTCGAAGTTGTACCACTCGGTGTCAGCCTCGGGGCCGCGCGCACGGGTGAACCCGAGATCGCGGAAGATGTGCCAGATGTCGTTCACGGCCTGGGTGATGGGGTGCAGCCCGCCCTTCCATCGTCGCCGGGCGGGGAGCGTGAGGTCCACCGCCGGAGCCTCGGAGCCACCGGCCAGCTCTGAAGAGCGAGCCTCGAGGGCCGCCGCGACGACCCCCTTCACGCGATTCGCCTCCTGGCCAACCTTGGGTCGGTCCTCCGGAGGCAGCTGCCCCAGCCCACGCAGAACGGCGGAGATCCGCCCTTCGCTCCGACCCAGGAAGTCCACTCGCACATGCTCCAGGGCGTCGCGGTCCTCTGCCGAGGCGATGGCCTCGAGGGCCTGTGCTTCCAGGGCGCCCAGGGCGACCACCGGGGTGTCGTCGGTCATGGCTTCTGATCTCGTGAATTCGATTCAGGTGGCGGAGGCTTGCGGGGCCACCACCGTCGATGTCGGGAGAACGTACGACGAAAGGCCCCGTAGCTGAATTGCCACGGAGCCCATCGGATCGTGCATTGGAGGCGTCCTGCCGGAGCGGACGAACCGCTGGGGGGCGCGACTCAGCCGGACTTGGCTGCGAGTCCTTCCTTGGCACGATCGACGACCGCGCCAAACGCCTCGGGGTTGCGGACCGCGAGATCGGCTAATGCCTTGCGGTCCAGTTCAACCCCGGCCTCCTTGAGTCCGTTCATGAAGCGAGAATACGACAGGTCGTGCTCCCTGGCCGCCGCGTTGATGCGGGCGATCCAAAGCCTCCGGAAGTTGCGCTTCTTCTTCTTCCGGTCCCGGTAGGCATGCTCCCACCCCTTCTCCACCGCGTCCTTCGCGGTCTTGTAGAGGTTCTTGCGCCCCCCGAAGTAGCCTTTGGCTCCCTTGAGGACCTTCTTCTTCTTCTTGTTCCGCGCAGGTGCGGAGGTTGAGCGTGGCATCGTTCAGCCTCCTCAGGAGCCGTAGGGAAGAATCTTGTGAAGCTTCTTCTCGTCGCTCTTGGCGACGAGGTCGGCTTTGCGAAGGCGGCGCTTCCGCTTCGCGGACTTCTTGGTCAGGATGTGGCTCTTGTTGGCCCTCATCCTCTTGAGCCGGCCTTTGGCGGTCTTCTTGACCCGCTTCGCCGCGCCTCGATGTGTCTTCATCTTGGGCATACTTCCACTGCTCCCGTGCGTCCCCGAAAGGGGCTGATTGTCTGGTTCGATGATCCCCGTCGGGGGATGTCCTGCCTAGTGCGGCGTCTTCAGCGGAGCGAGGACCATGGACATGACCCGTCCCTCCATGCTCGGGTGGCTCTCGACCTTCCCGAGTTCCTGCAAGTCCTCAACGACCCGGAACAGGACCTCGCGCCCGATTTCGGCATGGGTCACCTGACGGCCTCTGAACATCATCGTCAGTTTGACCTTGTTGCCCTCTTCCAGGAACCGCTTCGCGTGACCGACCTTGAATTGGTAGTCATGGTCTTCGATTCCAGGCCGGAACTTCACCTCTTTGACCTTGATCGTGTGCTGCTTCTTCCGCGCTTCACGACGCGCCCGATCCGCTTCGTACTTGTACTTCCCGTAGTCCATCATCTTGACCACGGGCGGCCGGGCCTCCGCCGCTACCTCCACCAGATCCATTCCTCGCACTTCTGCCCGCTCGCGGGCCTCGTCGATGGAGACGATACCGATCTGCTCGCCATCGTCCTGGATGAGCCGGACAGGACTGATCCGGATCTGGTCGTTGACGCGGACTCTCTTGTCGCTGATTTCCCCTTTCCTCCGATGGAGTCACCGCAAACGCTGTCAGGAGGTCGTACCCTTCCAAGCGCCCGTCACAACGAAAAAGCCCGAGACGAATCTCGGGCCGCGACCGGGGTCATCGAGCACACCCGCGTCGGGCACTCGACCACCTGTAGCGACCCTCGTGGCTACTCCGTAGAGGCCAGAGGGTGGAGCCGCCGGTCAGAGCGGCCCGCTTCCTCGTTGTGTCCCGCCATTCGGCGGAGGCATAAGATGCCCACGGCGGCGGTTCTGGTCAACGGTGTGAGACCGAGGGGCAACGCCGGGGCCATTCGGGCGGCGGACACCGCCTCCCAGCGGACGCCCGCCTGCCAACCTCCCCTACGCCAGTGCCTTCCTCTCGATCTCGTCCACCACCGTCTCGATGAAGTCCGCCCGACCCATGACGTCCTGCTTCTTGCCCTGGCCGCGCTTCCGGACGGCGACCGTACCGCCCTCCGCTTCCCGCTCGCCGACGACCCCCATGTAGGGGATCTTGAGCGTCTCGGCCTCGCGTATGCGGTAACCAAGCGTCTCCCTGGACTCGAGGGTTGCCCGCACGCCGGCCGCGACGAGATCGTCGACGAGTTCGGCGGCGCTGGCCTCCCAGTCCGCGCCGACGGGTAGGATCCTCACCTGCTCCGGCGCCAACCAAGTGGGGAACGCGCCGGCGTAGTGCTCGATGAGCCCGCCGATGAAGCGCTCCATGGAGCCGAGGAGCGTGCGGTGGATGACGACAGCTTTGTGGCGTTCGTTGTCCGAGCCCACGAATTCCAGCCCGAATCGCTCGGGCATCTGGAAGTCGAGCTGGTAGGTGCCCCCCTGCCATTTCCGGCCGATGGCGTCGACGACGTTGACGTCGATCTTCGGTCCGTAGAAGGCGCCCCCGCCCTCGTCCATGACGTACGGCATCCCGCGACGCTCCAGGACACCCCGCAGCGCCTCCGTGGCTTCGTCGTAGACGTCGGGATCGCCGATGGCCTTCTCCGGGCGCGTGGACAGGGCCAGCTCGTAGTCGTAGCCGAAGACCTCGAGGAGCATGTCGCCGTGATCCAGCAGACGATCGTACTCATCGGCGATCTGGTCGGGCCGCACGAAGATGTGGGCGTCGTCCTGCGTGAAGGCGCGCACCCTCAGCATTCCGTGGAGTGTACCGGACCGCTCGTACCGGTAGCAGGTGCCCAACTCTGCGAATCGCAGGGGAAGATCCCGATAGGACCTCGTCTGCGTCTTGTAGATCATGAAGTGGTGAGGGCAATTCATGGGCTTGAGGCGAAAACGTGTCCCCTCGTCGTCCATGGCCGGGAACATGTTCTCCTCGAAGACCTCCAGGTGTCCGCTGATGCGATAGAGCTCCTCGCTGGCCACCTGCGGCGAATACACCAGGTCGTAGTCGTGCTCGAGGAGGGACGCCTTGAGGAACTCCTCCACCGAGTGTCGGATGATGCCGCCCCTGGGGTGCCAGAGGACGAAGCCCTGCCCGACCTCCTCCTGGATGGAGTAGAGGTCCAGCTCCTTGCCCAGCACCCGGTGGTCGCGCTTCTTCGCCTCCTCGAGACGGTCGAGATGCTCCTCCAGGTGGGGCTTCTTGTGAAACGCCGTACCGTAGATGCGCTGAAGCATCTGACGGCTTTCGTCGCCCCTCCAGTATGCCCCCGCTCCAGACAGCAGCTTGAAATGCTCGAGCCGTCCCGTGCTCGGCACGTGGGGCCCCCGGCAGAGATCGAGGAACGGTCCGTTCTCGTAGACGGTGATGACCTCGTCATCGTCGAACTCTTCGAGTCGCTCCAGCTTCAGCGGATCGTCGGCGAAGAGCTCACGGGCTTCGTCCTTCGTGACCCGCCGCCGCTCGAAGGGCTGATCGGCCGCCGCCACCTCTCCCATCTTCTTCTCGAAGGCCTCGAGGTCTTCCGGGGTGAAGGGCTCGTCGACGTCGAAGTCGTAGTAGAAACCGTCGTCGATGGCAGGACCGAAGCCGATTCCGGCGCCAGGGCGCAGCTCTCGGACGGCCGTCGCCAGGACGTGAGCGGCCGAGTGGCGCAGGACGGCGAGAGACTCCTCGTCCTTGGCTGTGAGGATGCGGATGCCGGCATCATCGTCGATGGGATCCATGAGGCCCACCGTCTCTCCGTTCACCACGGCGGCGAGAGCGGCTTTGGCCAGCCCGGGGCCGATGGCGGCAGCGACGTCGCCCGCCGTAGATCCCTTGGGCATCTCGAGGACGTCGCCGTTGGGGAGCTCGATCTTGATCTGTTCGTCGGACATGTCTGAAATCGCGTGCTGTGGGTCCAAAGGTCAGGCGGCGGGCGGGCACCACAGGGGCATGAAAAAAGCGCGGCGCCCGTGGATCGGGGGCCGCGCCGGAGTGTCTGGCCGTTCCTGGGCTACCAGACGCGCGCGCCCCCCCGACCGGTAGTCCGGTCGGTGGTGGTGGTCGTCACGGTAGTGCTCCAGGCACCCATACAGAGCCTCGGTGGTTCGATGGAAGCTGGCCAACGATGGCGGGAAGGCCTGGCAGGGTCAAGCGTGCCTCTCACCAGGCTCAGGTGACGAAGGTGGACTGATCTCCTGTTCGGGGCCGTCGCTCCCGGCCAGGGCGAAGAAGCGGTCGCTGAAGGCTCGCAGCTCGCTCGAGGCACGGAACGCCGAGTGGGGGACGGGCAGAAACGCGTCGGAGCCGAAGTAGATCATGAACGAGCCGGGACCGTCCACCACTTTCTCGACGGCGTGCCAACGCGTGAGGCGTTGGTAGGCGTGGGTTTCGTCCATGATTCCTTCGTCGAGGAGGCTCACCCGATGGGTGCCGAACATCCCGTTGGTGATGCCGCCACGGGCGATGTCCGCGTACTGCTTCCGTTGTGCCCGTTCGAACAGCCGGGGCAGGAGCACCACCCCGATCGATCCTCCGAGGAGCCAAGCCAGCGTGAACATCGGGTATCCCGCCAGAAGGGCGAGGAGGCCCAAGATGACCGTGATGCCGCCGAGGGCGAGTTGGCCGTGGATCGTGGCCCTCTTCACCACCGGCGACTGTCGGTTGTGCTCAACGGCGAGGTCGACCCACTCCTCGGGTGTCAGATCGAACTCGACGGGGACCGAATCGGCCTCGGTCACGCGGGACGCAGCGGACACGGCTGCGGCGAGCCTACCGGACGCACGTCAGCCTCCTTCGCTCACCGCGTCGAGGATATCCCCCACCACCTTGTTCAAGTAGGGCGCAAAGCTACCTGGGCTCGGCCCAAGACGGACGATCACCATGTCGCGTGACGGAATGATGACCGTGTTCTGACCCATGAATCCAGCCGGCCAGTACGCGTCCGGCGGCATGCGGTCGTACGCCCCACCGGCGTTGAGCCAGAACAGCCCTCCGTAGCCGTCGGTGGGATGCGCAGGAGCGGGTGAGCTCACCAGATCGACCCACCCCTCGGGCAGGACGCGCTCCCCTTCCCACATCCCGTCGTCGAGGTGCAGGAGTCCGAAACGCGCCCAGTCTCGCGCCGACATGTAGTCGTAGCCGGTGAGGATGAAGTTGCCCCAGGCGTCCGTCTCCAACACCGCGTTCTTGATGCCGATGCGGTCGAAGAGCCCCGTCCAGGGGAAGGCGTGGTAGTCGTCGCCCCGGGCCTCCACGGTCTCCCGAACGATCTTGCCCAGCGTGAGGGGGTCGGAATTCAGGTACTCCCACCGAGCCCCCGGCTCGGCTTCGAGGGGGAAGCTGGTGGCGTGGCGGAAGACGTCGATGCCATCGAAGTAGATCCGGAAGTGGTGGTTCTCGGTGGTCAATGACTGCGGGTTGCCGAGGCCGTGGTTGTTGAAATCCAGCCCGCTGCTCATCCGCAGGAGGTCCAGGATGGTGATGGCGCTCCGGGGGTCGTCGGGGTCGCTCCACTCGGCCACCGGGGCCGGATCCTCCACGACCAGCTCCCCCTGCTCCGCCAACACGCCGACGAGCGCCGCGGTGATGCTCTTGCCCTGAGACCACGACAAATGAGGCATGTCCCTGGGGATACCCGGCGCGTAGCGCTCGCCGATGATCCGCCCCTTGTACACGACCACCACCGCCCGGGTGTTCTGACCGTGCTCATGGTTGCCGATGGCGAAGTCCAGCGCAGCATCCAGCGCCTCCGCGTCTACTTCCGGCGGAAGCGCACCATCCGAGAGACGGTCCCCGGTCGGCCATCGCTCCCAATTGGCCAACGGCCAATCCCTGCCCACGTCGGAGGGAGTGAAGTAGACCTCGTCGGCCCCTCGCGGCAGAATCGCGCAGCCCTGGTCGCCGTTGTACTGCGCAATGCGGTCGGGCTGGCCTGGCGAAGAGAAGATCACGCGCTGGCGCTCCTCATCGACCTCGTACGTGAAGTCTTCGCCCCACGAGAAGTGGTCGAAGCGCCTCAGATCCGCTGCGGCGTGAAGCTCCGGGTCGCGCCCCTGCACCCAGATCCCCGAGCAGAGGATCTTGGCGTTCATCGCCATGGCGAACTCCGCGGGCTCCGCGTCGTCGGAGGGCCATTGGGCAACCGCGTCCAGCGGTGTCCACAGGGCGGTCATGGTGGCCCCAGCGGCGAGCACGAGTGCCCGGGAGCCGCGGCTGAGGTCCGGTCGCCTTCTGATTCCCTCACTCACATCACTACCCTCCACATGACTACCCTCGCTTGAAAACCACCCACGCGCCCACGGGAAAGAGGACCAACCACCCGACGACCAGTCCCCGCCTGAGACCACCGGCGGGTACCACCCCGCCCAGGATCACGACGACCAGGAACGCGACGGCACAGTATGCGATGAGCGGCTTCAGCTTCGCCGCGCTTACGAATTGGCTCTCGGGCACTCGCTATCACCCTTCTCGAGATGGCATGGTGACGGGATCCACCGATGGAATCACCGCATCGACGTAGACTCGAGCGAGCAGCGACGGAACCTCCGTGCGGATGACGCTGTTGATGTCGTCCACGACACCCGGAACCTGCTCCCATGAACGATCGATCCACCAGAGAGCGTCGGCGGTGGCCGGACCGCTGAAGCCTTCGATCTGACGCCAGGCCCCTGCCCCGTCGGAAACGTCGTCGAGCTCCTCGGCGAGGGCCTCGAGACGCTCGCGCATGGCCTCGATGTCGCTGAGGAGGGCCTCCACGCTCTCGCGGCCCGCCAGTACGGACTCCACTTCATCGAGTTGCTCGCCCATCTCGTCCAGTGCCTCCTCCGCCGCGTCCACCGCGCCCGACAGGCGATAGGACTGCATCATGGCGTCGTGCCGTACCATGAGCTCCCGGCGGTTCATGGAGACCCTCGGGTCCATCCGCACCTGCATCTCCTGCTGGACGATGTCGTCTCCCGTGGTCAACTCGACGATGTAGACGCCTGGGAGCACCCGGGGACCAGGGTCCATGGGCTCGCCGTCGGGCCCGTCCTCGGTGAGGCGAAGGTCCCAGGTGACCTCGTTCAGGCCGACGTCCGAGGAGGCCTCATCACTGACGCTCATCTCGTTGCCCGTGGCGTCGGTGATCCGCAGTGTCAGATCATCCGCGTCGGACGCGAGCCAGTAGCGGATGATCGCGCCATACGACGGGTTCTCCGCCTCCCAGATGCCCGGCGTCCACCCCTGAGGCCGGTACGGATTGTAGGAGGTGGCCGTTCGGATCGGGAACAGATACGCGTTGGACTGGACCACCGTCTCGTCCAGCTCTTCCAACGGGGTCACATCGTCGAGGATCCAGATCCCCCGCCCGTGCGTCCCCAGCACCAGGTCGTTTTCCCGGGGATGGATCTTGATGTCGTCCACCGGCACCGTGGGAAGGTTGCTCGCCATGCGCACCCAGCTCTGTCCCAGGTCCTTCAGGACGTAGACGCCGAGCTCGTTGCCGAGGAAGAGGAGGTTCGCCTCGTCGGGGTGCTGGGCCAGGGCGCTGACCGAGCTCATGGGGAGCCCGTTGGTGATCCGCGTCCAGTCCTCCCCGTGGTCGCGACTCACGAAGACGTGGGGAGCGAAGTCGTCGGTACGGTGGCCGTCGAACGCCACGAACACCGTACCCTCGTCGCCGTGGGACGCCACGATCCGTGTGACGTACGTCCGGGCCGGCACGTCGTCGTCGAAGTTTCCGGTGACGTCCGTCCACGTCGCACCTCCGTCACGGGTCACATGGACGCGGCCATCGTCGGACCCCGTGTAGAGGACGTCGGCGTTCAACGGCGATTCGGCGATCGCGGTGATGTTGCCGTAGGTGGACTGACCGTCGTTGCGCGACATCTGAGGGGCCGATCCCGGGACGCCCATGATCTGCAGCGTGTCACGGTCGATGCCGTACGTCAGGTCCCCGCTCACGGCTTCCCAGCTCTGCCCGAGGTCCGTGGACTTGAAGAGCATGTTGGAACCGAAGTAGACCGTGCTCTCGTCGTGGCCCGAGATCATGGCCGGTGAGTCCCAGTTGAAGCGCAGGTCCGGCAACGTATCACCGCTCTCGGGGCGGCCGATGGGACGGATCCGCGCCCGCTCCATCGTCTCGAGGTTCAGCCGCGTGAGGTTCCCGCCCTGGGACTCGGCGAGCATGATGTTCGGGTCCGTGGGGTGCATGACGGTGAAGAAGCCGTCACCACCATTCACGTTGTACCAGTCGCGGGTCCGGATACCCTGGTTCGACCAGGTGTCCGACGGGGCGCACCACGAGCCATTGTCCTGAAGCCCACCGCACACATGGTAGGGGTCGCGCATGTCCACGCCGATCTCGTAGAACTGGGAGATGGGCAGGTTGCGGAACTGGTACCAGTTGTCCGACCTGTCCCAGCTGATGGAGACGCCCCCGTCGCTGCCCAGGATCAGATGGTCGGAGTTGTCGGGATTGATCCAGAGGGCGTGGTGGTCCAGATGGACACCGTCCGCAGCGTCGTTCGTGAAGTTCCGGCCGCCGTCGGAAGTGCGGAAGAGGTCTGAACCCCCGAGGTACATCCGCTCGGGATCGTTCGGGTCGATTCGGATTTGCGAGTAGTACATCGGCCGGTTGTTCGTCGTCGAGCGGTGCTCCCACGTCTCCCCACGATCGGTGGAGCAGTAGACGCCGTCCTCCTCGGATTCGTCGTCGGCCCCACTCGCGTCTGCTTGAACCAGGGCGCAAACGAGGTTGGAATCCCTCCGATAGATGTCGAGCCCGATTCGGCCCTTGTCACCTTCGGGGAGACCCTGGGTGAGCTCCGTCCAGTTCTCGCCTCCGTCCATCGTCCGGTAGATCCCGCTCCCCGGCCCGCCCCCATTGAACCCCCACGGCTTGCGCTGCCGCTGATACATGGCGACGAAGAGCGTCTGGGGATCAGCAGGGTCCATGGCGAGGTCGATGGCCCCGGTCACGTCGTCGACAAAGAGCATCTGCGTCCAGCTGCGCCCGCCGTCGGTGGTCTTGTAGACACCCCGCTCCGGGTTCGCCCCCCAAAGGTGTCCGACTGCCGCGACGTAGGCGACATCCGGATCGCGAGGGTGGACCTGAATTCGCGAAATGTGGTGCGTGTTCTCCAGTCCCAGGTGGGTCCACGTCCGTCCGGCATCGGTGGACCGGTAGACACCGTTGCCCCACGGAGAACTCTGCCGGTTCTGCGGTTCCCCCGTGCCCACCCAGACCACGTTGGGATTGGACGGAGCAACCGTCACGTCCCCTATGGAAGCCGTCTCTTCGTTCCGGAAGACCTCCTCGAAGGTGATCCCGGCGTTCGTGGTCTTCCATACGCCGGCGGTGGCCGTACCGACATAGAAGACCGCCGGGTCGGAATCGACGACGGCCAGGTCCGAGACACGGCCGCTCATGATGGTGGGCCCGATCTCCCTGAACTCGAGGGCGTTGGCTACGGCGGCGATCTGCTCCACCGATTGGCCAGCCGCCTTATCGGCATAGATGGTGGTGGCGAGGATGAGCCCCGTGGTGAGCGCGGTGGCGGTCAGGAGGGAGGATCTTGCCGCGGGAAAGCCGGGTCGCATACGAGCCTCGGTGCGTCGGTTGTTGTTCGGTTGCGTCGAAGGGCCGGTGGATCGGAGTGGTGTTCGCGTCTGCACCGACGGGTCATCCTATTGGCAATATCGCCGCTGCGCACGGGGTCAGTGGGGTGACCCGTCCGAGCTCCCCGGTCTTGCCAGCCTCCGGTTCACCCGGAGGTCTCCCCTTCGTTGGCGACGCGACCTCCCATTATCGTGAATAGGGCGACGAGAACTCTGAAAGGAACGGTCATGTCCAAAGTGCGTGAATACGAATCCGAGAAGATCACCGTCCGCTTCGATGCCAAGCGATGCATCCATGCGGAACGGTGCGTCCACGGGCTTCCCCAGGTCTTCGATGCCAAAAGTCGACCGTGGATCCAGCCCGGCGGCGCCGCCGCGGAGCAGATCGCCGAGGTGATCCACCGGTGCCCCACGGGAGCACTCACATACGAACGAAAGGACGGCGGGCCGGCCGAGCCCGTGCCCGACGGGCCTCCCGAGATCCGCGTCGTCTCCGACGGACCGCTCTACGTCCGCGGCTCCATCGAGGTCGTCGACCACGAAGGCCGCGCCGTCGACACCGGACCCCGCGCCGCTCTGTGCCGGTGTGGCGCCTCGAAGAACAAACCGTTTTGTGACAACACCCATCTGGAGACCGGTTTCAGCGATGCCTGAGGACATGCTCCGATGCGGTGTCGGTCCCCGGGCCATCGTCGCGGCCGTGGGACTCACCGTCGTCCTCGGCGCCTGCAGGGACGCGACCAGCCCGACCAGCGAAGGCACTTTGGCGTTGGAGGTCGTCACCGACGAGGTGGCTTCACCCGTAGGTCTCGCCAGCCCACCGGGAGATGCAAGCCGGATCTTCGTCCTGGAGCAGCCCGGCCGTGTGCGGGTCATCCGTGACGGGACGCTCCTGACCGATGCCTTCCTGGACATCACGTCCGAGACGTCGGCCGACGGCGAACGTGGCCTGCTGGGCCTCGCCTTCCATCCCGACTACGACGTGAACGGATACGTCTTCGTCTACTACACCGACAACGCCGGTGACACCCGGGTGGAGCGCTTCACCGCAGCCGGCCCCGACATGGCCGACCCAGGCTCGGGACAGATCGTGCTGGCGGTGGATCAGCCGTATTCCAACCACAATGGCGGGCACATGGCCTTCGGTCCGGATGGCTACCTGTACGTCGCCCTGGGAGACGGCGGTGACGGCGGTGACCCCCAAGGGAACGGGCAGGACCTTGCCACCCTACTGGGGTCGATTCTCCGCCTCGATGTCGACGGCGGGTCTCCCTACGCGGTGCCCTCGGACAACCCCTTCGTCGGCACCGCGGGCGCGTCGCCCGAGATCTGGGTCTACGGCCTCCGCAACCCCTGGCGCTTCTCTTTCGATCGGGCCAACGGCGACCTCTATATCGGGGATGTGGGGCAAAGCCGCCTCGAGGAGATCTCCGTGCAAGATGCCGGCAGCGGGGGCGGCGAGAACTTCGGCTGGAACGTCATGGAGGGTACCGACTGCTTCGGTGCCGCCTCGTGCAACACCAGCGGCCTCACGCTACCCGTCTACGAGTACGACCATGACGAAGGGTGCTCGGTGACCGGGGGCTATGTGTACCGTGGCGCCGCCCTCACCGAGCTCGCCGGGCGCTACTTCTTCGGTGACTTCTGCTCGGGCTTCGTGCGTTCGTTTCGCTATCAGGCGGGCGCCGCGGTAGACGTCCAGGACCATGGTGTGGACCTGGGGACTATCGGCGGACTCTCGTCCTTCGGAGAGGACTCCGCGGGCGAGCTCTACCTCCTGGACATCGAAGGGGTGGTCTACCGGCTGGTGGCGTCCGACTGACGGGGCTGTGCTGACTTCTCGTTCCTGAGGAGTCACGAGCGGGGCTTCCACTAGGGTCAGCCCTTTTCACGGGTCGGGTTCTGGTTGTATGCCGCCGTACCGCCGGGGGCGATGCTCAGCCACTCCCAGTCGCCGCCTGCCAGGACCTTGCCCTGATACGTCATCTGGCCGACGTGGCTCGCGGTATGGGCCACGGACCGCAGGAGGGCGTCCGAGACGCTGAGTTCGACTCCCCGGATGGTCACCACACCGGAAAGGTCGTCGTCGTTCAAGGTCGCGAGGGTGTCCATGAGGACGTCCCAGCCCCGATTCCACTTGGCGCGAAGCTCGCCGGGGGTGGCGTTGCGGACCACGAACTCGTCGTCACGCTCCCGCCATGGCTTCTCGCCGTCTGTTGTGAGGAAGTCCGTGAATCGGGACTCCAGATTCCCCGAGATGTGCCAAACCAGCGTGGCGATGGAGTTGCTCTCCTCCGAAGGGCGCGCGACGAGCTGCTCGGCGCTCAACTGATCCATCGTCCGCTCACCCAGAGCCCGGTAGCGGCGGTACTCCCCTTCGATGCTCTCGATGATCTCCCGCATGCGAGTCTCCCGTGGATGGTCCCCGAAGCCGATTCCCTCTACAATGTCGCCCTCGTTCTCGGCCCGGGTCCAGCCGGTCCAGCCCTCTGTCTCAAGCGTCGCACACCATCCATGAAGAAGCTGCTTCTCGCACTGCCCCTCGTCGCCGTCGCCTGCGGGCCCACCGACCCCGAAGTAGGCCGTTGGGAGGCCATGGCTGACGAGATCACCATCACCCGAGACAACTGGGGCATCGCCCATGTCCACGGTCCCACGGACGCCCACGCCGTGTTCGGGATGGTCTATGCTCAGGCCGAGGACGATTTCAACCGCATCGAGGTCAACTTCCTGAATTCCCAGGGTCGCCTGGCCGAGGCCGAGGGTGAAGACGCCCTCTGGCGGGACCTCCGGATGAAGCTCTTCATCGACCCGGCAGAGATGCAGGCCCTCTACGGAGCCAGCCCGGAATGGCTCCGCGATCTGATGGACGCCTGGGCCGACGGCCTCAACTACTACCTGTACACGCATCCCGAAGTCGAGCCACGGGTGCTTACCCGCTTCGAGCCTTGGATGGCGCTGACGTTCAGCGAGGGCTCCATCGGCGGGGATATCGAGCGGGTGAGCCTGGGCCAGTTGGAGGCGTTCTACACCGACGGCCCCGGGGCCGTGGCCATGACCGAAGGCGTCGGCACCCGGATGCTGGCGAGCGGGAACGGCGAGGGCACGGTTCAGCCGTCGACGTCCGCTCAGGTGGAACGAGCGCCGGCGGACCACCCTTCGACCTTCGTAGGCGCCAACGGCGCCGTCGCGCACCTCGACTCCTCTCAGCCTTCCCTGGTGACGGCAGAGGAGCCCCTGGTCGATTGGACGGAGCCGACCGGCTCCAACGGCTTCGCCATCTCGCCGTCCAACAGCGCCACTGGCAACGCCCTGCTCCTCATCAACCCCCACACGTCCTTCTACTTCCGCTCCGAGCTCCACATGATGAGCGACGAGGGGCTGAACGCCTATGGAGCCGTCACCTGGGGGCAGTTCTTCGTCTACCAGGGCTTCAACGAGGACGCCGGGTGGATGCATACCTCCAGTGGCGTCGACAACATCGACGAGTTCCTGGAGACGGTGGTCGAGCGTGACGGACAGTACTTCTACATGGTCGACGGCGAGGAGCGACCCGTGGAAACACGCCAGGTCACGGTCCCCTACCGGACGGCCGAGGGGATGGCCGAACGTGAGTTCACGGTCTTCCGGACGCACCGCGGCCCCGTCGTCCGCTCCATAGGCGACCGCTGGGTCTCCGTGGCGCTCATGGAGGAGCCCCTGTCCGCCCTAATGCAGTCCTTCGGTCGGACGAAGGCGCGCAACCTGGCGGACTACCGCGAGAACATGTCCATGCACACCAACTCGTCGAACAACACCGTATACGCCGACTCCGAGGGCAACATCGCCTACTGGCACTCGAATTTCGTGCCCGAGCGCAACCCGGCCCTCGACTGGCTCGAGCCAGTAGATGGGAGCGTCTCAGCCAACGACTGGGGTGAGCCGCACTCCATCGACGAAACCCCCAACGTCTTCAACCCTCCCTCGGGTTGGATTCAAAACACCAACAACTGGCCCTACAGTTCCGCCGGGCCCGACAGCCCGGACCCCGACGACTACCCCGTGTACTTCCAGCGTGGTGGGGAGAACGCTCGTGGCATCCATGCCGTCATGGTCCTCGAGGACGTAGACGATTTCACCCTCGAGACACTCCGCGACGCGGCCTACGACAGCTACCAACCAGCTTTCGAGCCCCTCGTTCCAGCGCTCGTCGAGGCGTGGGATCGCGCACCAGACTCCCACCCGCTCAAGGACCGGGTGGCCGAGCAGATCGAGCTCCTCCGGAATTGGGACTACCGCTGGGGTGTGGAATCCGTCGAGACCGCCCTCGGCATCTACTGGGCCGAGGATTTCTTTGAGCGTGTGGCCAGCGACGCCCGCGCAGCCGGTGTCTCCACCAGCGACTATGCGGCCCAGGCGAGCGTGGACCAACACCTGCAGTCCCTCGCCGATGCCTCCGACACTCTCGAGCGCGACTTCGGGACGTGGCGGACACCCTGGGGCGAAATCAGCCGTTTCCAGCGGCTCACCGGAGACATCGTCCAACCCTTCGACGACGACCAGCCCAGCCTTCCCGTGGCGTTCACCTCCGGCCGTTGGGGATCGCTGGCCTCCATGGGCACCCGGACGCCGGAGGGTGAGGTCCGGCGCTACGGCCGAAGCGGCAACAGCTTCGTGGCGGTGGTGGAGTTCGGTGATTCGGTTCGGGCCATGGCGGTGACGGCCGGCGGGGAGAGCGGCGACCCGGATTCGCCCCACTTCGACGACCAGGCGGAGCTTTACGCCGCCGGCCAGCTTCGAGCGGTGCACTACTACCCGGAGGACATCCAGGCCAACGCCGCGAGAGTGTACAACCCGGGTCGCTGAGGGCGGGATCCAGGTGCAAGAGGGTACCGTCAAATGGAGTGACCGAACCCTGAGGTGGTACGCGCGGGCGGCTGGCGTCGGCTACCTCGCCATCATCGCCACGGGGATCTTCGCCGAGTTCTTCGTGCGCTCGGGGCTGGTGGTCCGTGGCGACGCGTCGACTACGGCGGCCAACATCCGAGCCTCGGAGATGCTCTTCCGCTCCGGCATCGCGAGCGAATTCGTGATGCTGGCGAGCGACGTCTTCGTGGCATTGGCGCTATACGTCGTCTTCTGCAGCGTCAATCGGGCGGCGGCCATGCTCGCTGCCTTCTTCCGCCTCGCCCACGCGTCCATCGTCGGCGTCAACATTCTCAACATGTACGTGCCGCTCCTCCTCGTGCGCGACGCGGCGGCGCTTGGTGGTTTCGACGCCGCCGAGCGGGAGGGTCTCGCTCTTCTCCTCCTGGAGACGCACGGCTTCGGGTACGTCATCGGATTGGTCTTCTTCGGCGTCCACTGCGCTATCCTCGGATATCTGGTGGTCCGGTCCGATTTCGTGCCGCGCGTCCTGGGCTTTCTCCTCATGCTCGCCGCCGCTGGATACCTCGTGGACAGCTTTGCTCGTGCCCTCCTGCCCGACTATGCCGCCGTCGAGGCCGTCTTCACCGCGGCTGTGTTCGGACCGGCCTTCGTCGCAGAGCTGTCGTTCGCCTTGTGGCTGCTGATCAAAGGCGGATCTCTCGGTACGGATGCCCCTCCGTCTGGTGGTGATTCTGTGGAAGCGGGAAGCGCCTCATGAAGGCCGTCACCTGCGGGCGCTATCGTGGGCGTATCACCCTACACGCGTACCCGGAAAGTCCCGACGGCGCCCTTCGTCGGTTTCCAGGATCGTTGAGTAGCGACCGGACCTGGAACGCAGAGGTAATCGACCATGAGAGGCACATCGACGGGACGTCGACGGCTCGGGGCTCCACTCGCGACGCTCCTGGTCGTCATGGCGACGACGGCGTGCGCTAGCCGACCCGAGCCCTTCGACGGCAGTCCCACACGGGGGCAGATGATCACCCACTTCGACCTGGCCCTCGACGCCCGTGAGTTCGCGATCGTAGGCAGCGTCGATGACTTCCAGCGAACCGTCGAGGACCTGGCCGATCTCAACCCGGCACGGGAACTGCCCGACGCGATCATCCTTCAGCTCGGGCCCATGCGTTGGGAGGCGCGAGAGGCGGCGAGGGCCGGGTCAGTTCAGGAGGCGGCGGTCGGCGCCGCACGCATCGCCGAGACGTGCGGCGATTGTCACGAGGCCAACGGCGTCGGATTGGGCGAGCGCTTCACCCTCGGCGGCCCGCCACCCGCAGGTAGCACAGGTCGACACATGGCGGGCCTCGCGTGGGCCTCGCGCCTGCTCTGGGACGGCCTCGTTGGACCGTCGGATCGGACATGGTACGTCGGCGCTGAGGGACTCATCGAGCTAGGTGCCCTGCCCGATGGTCTCGAAGGAGCCGTACCTCGGTCAACGACCGAGGAGTTCTCCGCCCATCTGCGCTACCTCGGGCGGAGGGCCGTCGTGGCCGAGACCGCCGAGGCACGAGTCGAGATCCTGGGCGAGATCTGGGCGACGTGCGCTGACTGCCACACCAGGGATCGCTGAAGCGGACCGTCCCGACGTTCATCCAACAAGACAACGGCCCGGCCACCTCTCGGTGACCGGGCCGTCTTCCTTCGCTGGAGCCTTCAGGCCGTGTGGGCCATCGTGCTCCGGGGCGAGGGCGGTCTTACATCATGCCGCCCATTCCACCCATGTCGCCGCCCGGCATGGACGGCTCGTCCTCGGGCACGTCCACGACCACGGCTTCCGTGGTGAGGAGCAGTCCCGCGATGGACGCGGCGTTCTGCAGCGCGGTGCGCACGACCTTGGTCGGGTCGATGACACCGGCCTTCATCATGTCCTCGTACTCGCCGGTCTGGGCGTTGTACCCGAAGGCACCTTTGCCCTCGCGGACCTTGGCGACGACGATGCTGCCCTCGACTCCGGCGTTCTGCGCGATCTGCCGGATGGGGTGCTCGAGCGCCCGGTAGAGGATCTGGACGCCGACGGTCTCGTCCTCACGCTCGAGCTCCATGTTTTCGAGCTTGGCCTGGGCGCGCAGGAGGGCCACACCACCGCCAGGAACGATGCCCTCTTCGACGGCCGCACGCGTGGCGTGAAGCGCATCCTCGACGAGGGCCTTCTTTTCCTACATCTCGGTCTCGGTGGCGGCGCCGACGTTGATGACAGCCACACCGCCGGCCAGCTTGGCAAGACGCTCCTGGAGCTTCTCGCGGTCGTAGTCCGAGGTGCTCTTGTCGATGGCGACGCGGATCTCTTCGATCCGGCCCTTGATCTGATCGGGCTCACCGGCGCCGTCGATGATGGTCGTGTTGTCCTTGTCGATGACCACACGCTTGGCCGAGCCCAGGTCGCTGGCGACCGTGTTCTCGAGCTTGAAGCCGACCTCTTCCGAGATCACCTGACCACCCGTAAGGACCGCGACGTCCTGCAGCATCGCCTTCCGGCGATCACCGAACCCGGGGGCCTTCACCGCGGCGACCTTGAGGGTACCGCGGAGCTTGTTCACCACGAGAGTCGCGAGGGCCTCGCCCTCGACGTCCTCGGCCACGATCAGGAGCGGGCGACCCGACTGGGCGACCTTCTCCAGAATGGGCAGAAGGTCCTTCATGGAGCCGACCTTCTTGTCGTGGATGAGGATCATGGGATCCTCGAGCACCGCTTCCATCCGCTCCGAATCCGTCACGAAGTACGGGGAGAGATAGCCGCGGTCGAACTGCATTCCGTCGACGGTGTCGAGCGTCGTCTCGAGGCCACGGGCCTCTTCCACCGTGATGACGCCGTCCTTACCGACCTTCTCCATCGCGTCGGAGATCAGCTTGCCGATCTCCTCGTTGTTGTTGGCCGAGATGGCGCCAACCTGCGCGATGTGCTTCTTGTCCTTGGTCTCGGTGGAGAGCTTGCGAAGCTCCTCCACAACCACCTCGACACCCTTGTCGATGCCGCGGCGGATGCCCATGGGGTTGGTACCCGCGGTGACGTTCTTCAGGCCTTCGCCGAAGATCGCCTGGGCCAGTACGGTCGCCGTGGTCGTTCCGTCACCAGCGACGTCGGACGTCTTGGTGGCGACCTCTTTGACCATCTGGGCGCCCATGTTCTCGACGGGATCGTCCAGCTCGATTTCCTTGGCGACGGACACTCCGTCCTTTGTCACCGTGGGCGAGCCGAACTTCCGATCGATGACCACGTTCCGGCCCTTGGGGCCGAGGGTCACCTTCACGGCCCGCGCGAGCTTGTCGACACCGACTTTGAGGCGCGCACGCGCCTCGACGTCGAATCCGAGCTCTTTTGCCATTATTCGTTAACTCCTATCTAGTCGAATTGCGTACTTACGAGACGATTGCAAGGATGTCGGACTCGCGCAGGATCAGGTACTCCGATCCTTCGAGCGTGACATCCGTGCCGCTGTACTTTCCGTACAGGACCTTGTCGCCGGTCGAGACATCCATCTCGAGGCGCGTACCGTCGTCCGAGAGCTTCCCCGGTCCGACCGCTACGACCTCACCCTGGGACGGCTTTTCCTTGGCCGTGTCAGGGATGTACAACCCGCCGCGCATCTGCTCATCCTCATCGAGGGGCTTAACCACGACGCGGTCTGCCAGCGGCTTGACCTTGAGTGCTTCGCTGACTGCGGACTTACCCTTAGCCATCGAGCCTCCTCCTTATTGGTGCTGGGGCGTGTGACAGTTCGGAAAACCGTGTTAGCACTCACACCCAGCGAGTGCTAACGTGCGTAAAGCTGACGGAGGGTCCGCCTGGCGTCAAGCCCGGTAATACGCGGAGATCCGGGGGATGGGGGCGCCTTGGGCCGGCGCCCGATTCCGCGCCTCGTCCGCGACGTCGAAAGGTCCCCGCCCGGCGCCATCGGAGGCGTGGCCCAGCAGGTCGAGGGACCCCCGAGAGGGTCGAGGGGGCGTGAGCCTACTCCACCGCGTAGGTGACTTCGCGGAGAAGGCGCTCCACGGGGTCGCCCGAACCTTGCCACAAGTGCCGGTCCGAGATCCGATTCAAAGCCCCCCGTACCCGCGAGAAGTGCTCCGCGAGGGCCCGGAGCGACCCTTCGAGCCCCAGCGTCGCAGCCTCGGGTGAGTCGGCGGCCATGAGATAGCCGCTGGTGCCCACCTGTTCGTAGTAGGAGATGGGAGGACCACCCCGCCGGCGCACTCGAGACTCGAGGTAGTCGGGGAAGAGCCCGGAGAGCCAGAGGCTGAAGTTCCCCATGTGCATGCGGAGAAGGAAGGACTCTCTGCCTCCCGCCGAGCGAAGGCGGGCCATGAGATCGACGAGGTAGCCGTACTCCTCTTCCCGACCCGCCGAAATCCGATACGCTCGTCGATTTCGGCCGAAGCCTACGAGCATGGAGGCGACATAGTCGGCGGCGACGGGGTCCTCGACGCCGCGCTCCAGCATGGACTGCCGGACAAGTACGTAGAAGAAGATCTCAGGCCGCGACTTTACCTGGTCGTCGGTAAGGAGGGCGTTGAGTACCCTCGGGTCGTCGAGTAGATCGTCGAGTCCACCGTCCTCGAGGCGCTGCCGTGCAGCCTCACGGAGTTCGGGGTCGTTGCGACCCACCAGCTCGACGAGATGAAGGGCTTCGTTACGCCCGAAGGACGCGCGAATGACAGGCATGATCACGGAACTGCCTCCCTTTTTGTCCGGAAGGCGCGGAGATGCATTCCGCGCCCTCAAACTCATCACCAACCCAGGAGCGTCCGCTACTGGCGCACCGTACTCCTCTTCTACGTTGCTACACGAATTCTGCCGAGGCGAGCCTTTTCTCCAGCAGGAATGGGCGCCGAGGCCCAAGAAAAGGGCGAGTCGCGGCTCGCGGAGGGTCGGATGATGGGGCTCGGGCTTGAAGAGGGCCCGAGTCAGCTCCGGGTGGTGAGCGATGCCATGCGGGCCACACCATCGAGTCCGACGATGGCGTGGACGACGTCGTCCGCCAGCTCCTCGTCCATCCAGTGGCCCAGCTCGGCCAGAGCCCGGAATGAAGCTCGGGCCTCCTCGTAGGCGATCTCCAGGACAGCCCGAGCAGACGTCGAGAAGACCTTCTCGACGACCCCCTCCGGCACGTCTCCCGACGCCCAGATGGGCTGGAAGGCAGTCAACTCCTGGGGGCTTCCGTGGTGATGAATCTGGGAGACGAGGAGGTTGTGGCTCCGACGCCCGACGTCGAACTCGAAGTCGGTGAGGTCGTCGACAATCTGGAAGGCCGTGCCGAGACGGGCTATGGCATCCTCGGCGACCTCCATCTTGCCTGCCAAGGGGCCCGCCTCGAGGACCGAGGGCGCGGCGAAGGCAAGGGCGAAGAGCGACCCCCCGCGTACACGATGGACGGCATCGACCATGGCCCCAGGCCGGGGAATTTCGTCCACCCCACCCTCCTCGGAGCCCTCGAGGACTCCGATGGACGCCATGCGGTCCATGAGCGCCCTCTGGATGGGCGAGACGTGCTCGCTCGCGACGCTCCCCTCCGTCACGGCCCGATCGAGAACGCGACGGAGGAGTCGTTCGAACGACATGAGCTGCAGGATCGACAAGAAGCGCGAACCCGCGTGATCGGCCAGAGGCAGGAGGCTCTTGGCTTGATCGTCGAAGATGTTGTCCGCGGCGGTGATGGTCCCCTTGATGCAGAAGTTCAGCTCCGTGTACATCTGGAGCCGCTCCTCCGAGACGCCCATGGATCGGAAGATCGACCGGAAGAGGATCAGGAAGAAATACTCCTGGAGGAAATGCAGTCCCTCGGGGGTCGTGACCTCGTCGGCCGTCGGAACGTGAGGCGCCTCACTGCGGAAGCCCGGGGCGATGATCTCCGCGAAGTCCCCGTAGAGTCGGCGCACGGCGTCGGCCTGCGCCTCCATGTCCGGTGCAAGACGAATCCACACGCCCTGCTCCGCGAGCAGACGCACTGCGTCTTGTGACCTGAATACGGGTGAAAGGGTCATGGGCAGAATCTAGTCAATGCACGCCGCTACCGGACAGACGACAGGTACTCGCCGGCCATGGCCAGCCCGTACAGCGTGAGAAAGGGCTCGATGCTGTCCACGGTGCTGAGGTACGGACCGATGACGTTGGCGAACCCGCCGGTAGCCACCACGAGGGCATCGGGACGCCCCCATTCCTCCCTGATGCGCCGCACGATGCCATCGACGCTCTCGATGGCCTGGTAGAAGACACCGCTCTGGATGCACGTCTCGGTGCGTCGACCGATGACGACCTCGGGAGGCTGGAGTTCGACGCGAGGCAGCTTGGCCGTTCGGGCAGCCAGCCAGTCCAATCCTGACCGAAGCCCCGGAGAGATGACCCCGCCGAGGAACACGCCATCGGCAGTGATGCAGTCGAACGTTGTGGCCGTCCCCAGATCGACGGCGATGGTGTCGCGTCCGTAGATCTCCCGGGCAGCGAGCGTATTGACGATCCGGTCCGCCCCCACCGATCGTGGCTCCTCGACGTCGAGGCGGATCGGCAATCCGGAGTCGGGCCCCACGGCGATGGCTTCCGCTCCCGTGATGGTGCGAATCGTCTTGGACCAAACGTGGTTCACCGACGGCACGACCGAGCCGACGACACCCCGCACGATACTCCCCTCGTCGATGCCGTCACCCGACAGAAACGCCCGCATGAGAGCCGTCATCTCGTCCGCCGTCCGAGGTACGCTCGAGCTCACCCGCCACTCACCGGTGAGCTCTGTGGTGGAAGACGCCAACCCGACGACGGTCTCGGTATTTCCTACATCGACGACGAGCTGCACGGCGCCTCCAGATTTTTCGAGAGTCCGGCCTGGTTCGTGGAACGAACCGTGAATCTACTCAGGCTTCACCTCTGTCGGGCACCCCGCTCGGTGCGAGTCGCACACCGCCGGAAACGACGCGGAGCTCGACGCCGTCGGCACCAACGAGGCGCAGCGCACCCGATGCGTCGATTCCCGCCGCCCGACCGGCCCCTGCCTGATCCGTTTGCACGTCGGCGCCTACCAGCACGTCGCGACGGTTGAGCTCGGCGAGTGAGGCGTGGTCCAGCCCGTGACTGGCCGCAACCCAACGGTCCGAACGCTTCCTCAGGTTGCGGGTGATGGCATGCGCCAAACGACTGCGCGACAGAGGTTTTCCTGCTGCGACTTCGAGCGACACCGGAGGCAGTCCCCCAAGGCGGGCCACGGCGGAAGCCTCGGGAGCCCCCGTGACGTTGATGCCGATCCCGACGACGACCCGTGCGCCCGACCTCTCACAAAGGACCCCCCCGACCTTGGCGCCGTCGATGAGGAGGTCGTTGGGCCACTTGATCCCGACATCGACCGCCGGGGCCATCTCTTCCATCGCCTCGGCACACGCCAGACCCACCACCACAGGCAGGGCCCCCGACTGCCCGTCGCCGTCGAGAATCAACGACATCCAAAGCCCTGCACCTGGTCTGGAAATCCATTCCGTGCCCTGTCGCCCTCGACCGGAGGTCTGCTCGTCGGCTACCACCGTCGACCAAACGGCTCCACCCATGTCGGCGATGGCTCGGGCCCGGTCGTTGGTGGAGCCGATGCTCCTGTATGTCTCGAGCAGAGGCACGCCCCACCTCTTCCGCAGATCTTCGACGGCGTAGCCGTCCCAGCGATCCAGAAGCGCGCCGGTCATCGCAACATCAGATAGGCCAGGTAGGCGCCCCCCACCACCCAGCAGTACGGGGCGAAGAGGTGGAACGACCTGCGCGAAAGCATGGCGTTGAAGGTTCGGATGGCCAGGACGCCGACGACCCCGGCCATGGCGCTACCCCAGATGATGACGCCGATGCCGAGTCCGCTCGTGCCCGTCGCCTGCACTTCGGGAATCTGCAGAACCGCCGCCCCTGCCATGGCGGGTACGGCCATGAGGAAAGAAAAAGCGGCGGCCTCCCGAGCCTCGATGCCAAGCCACAGAGCCGCCACCACGGTGGCTCCTGACCGCGAGATCCCAGGCACGAGGGCGAAAGCCTGGGCGACGCCGATGAGAAAGGCCGCGCCCCATCCCGGCCGGGGTGCATCGGCTTCATCGACGGGAATCCTGCTGCTCCACAGGATGGCACCGGTGATCAGAAGCGCGATCCCCGCGACCAGGGGCGCTTCGAATAGTGCCTCGATCCGGCTTTGGACGAGGACGCCGAGAAGACCGGCTGGAATGGTGGCAACCACGACCAGCCCGATGTAGCGCCACGCCTCTGCGTCCCCAGAGGCGGCCCCTACCAGGAGCTCGGAGACGCGGGTCCGATACACCAGCAGGATCGACAGCAGCGTCGCCAAGTGCACCGCCACCTCGAAGAGGACACCCGGGACCTCGATGCCCAGGACGACCTGGGTCATGACGAGGTGCCCTGAACTGGACACAGGGAGGAATTCGGAGGCCCCCTGGACGAAGCCGAGTAGAAGGGACTCCAGGAGGCTCATCGCGCCTTCCTCAGCCATCCAGGACCTGCTGGTAGTACCCTTCATAGCGCGGTACCACGGCCTCCGACGAGAACCGTTCCACCGCGGCCGCTCGGGCATTGTTGGAGATGCGCTCCCTCAGGTGGTCGTCGGTGAGTATGCGCACGCCGGCGTCTGCCATGGCCTCGACGTCGCCAACCTCCCTGAGAAAGCCCGACTCGCCGTCCTCGATGACCTCGGGAAGACCTCCAGTGCGCGACGCCACCACCGGTACCCCGCACGCCATGGCTTCCAGGGCCGCCAGCCCGAACGACTCGGTAGCCGAGGGCAGGAGAAAGAGGTCGGCACAGGCGACGAGTTCCTGGACGGATTGGTGCTTGCCGAGAAACACCACCTTGTCACTGATTCCCAGGCTCTCCGCCCGTCTCGCGGCCCGGGGTCGGTCGGGCCCGTCGCCCACCATGACCAGCCGGGCGTCGACACGCTTCACGAGGCGTGCGAAGGTCTCGACGACGTCCGGGACACGTTTTACGCCGCGGAAATTGGACACGTGCATGACGATCTTCTCCCCGCCCGGCGCGAGGGTCGCCCGGTGGCACGGTTCGAGGCCCGGACGCCAGGCGTCGACGTCGATGAAATTCGGAATGACCTCGATCCGTTCTGCAGGGACCGAGAAATCCCGCACGGTCTCGTCCCTGAGGTAGGTTGAGACCGCCGTGAGGCCGTCGGACTGGAGAATGGAGAAGCGAGTGATCTCGTGGAACGACGGGTGGAGACCCACGAGTGTGATGTCCGTGCCGTGAAGTGTCGTGACGATCTTGAGCCCCCGCTGATCCTCCAGCATCTGACGGGCCAGGTACGCCGACGCCGCATGGGGGATGGCATAGTGCATGTGCACCAGATCGAGGGCGTGGTTGCGCGCCGCATCGTGGAGGGCGACGGCGAGGGCCAGGGCGTATGGGGGGTGTTCGAAGAGAGGGTAATCCTCCATTTCGACTTCGTGGAAGAATACCCGCTCGCGGAATCCCCCGAGGCGGAAGGGCTGGTCGTAGGAGACGAAGTGGATCTCGTGGCCGCGCTCTGCCAGGGCGATCCCCAATTCAGTCGCCACCGCCCCCGAGCCTCCATACGTCGGGTAGCATGTGATCCCGATCTTCATCCCGTCCTCCTCATCCGTTGTCCGGCCATGCGAGTCCCGTGGCTGCCAACGCGCGCAGAGCGGCATCCACCTGCTCGTCCACAGGGAGCGTGGCGTCGACCGTTGCCGCGTCGTCGGGAAGCTGATGTCGGAACCATGTGAGCTGTCGTCTGGCGTACCTTCGAGTGGTCGTGGCGATCTGCTCGACGGCGTCGCCCAGGGTGCACTCACCCTTCAAGTGCCGGGCGATTTCACGATATCCGGTGCCTGTCATTCCCGGATCTTCGTCGGTGTACCCGGCGGCGAGAAGGGCCTCGACCTCGTCTACCAGCCCGCGGTCGATCATCCGGTGTACTCGTCGGAGGATCCGGGCATCGATCTCGTCCCGGGGAAGTTCGAGGAGCAGGACCACTCCGGGAACCCCCTCCCCGTCCCGAGGTGCCTCGCGGTGCCACCGCGACAGAGGAACACCCGAGAGCAGGGCCACCTCGATGGTACGGCTCATGCGTTGCGGCCCCCCGTCGATGGCGATCTCTGCACGCTCCGGGTCCAGGGCGCGCACGAAGCCCGCCAGAGTCTCCGTCGATTGCTCCGCGAGCCAGCCGCGCAGAGCGTCCAGGCGATTCCCGTCGAGAGGAGGCTCGGCGAAGATCGGGTCCATGACCGACTTGAGGAAGAAGCCTGTACCACCGGCGAGAAGCGGTAGGGCACGCCGGGCCTCGATGTCGGCGATCCAGCGACGTGCGTCCCTCGCGAATCGTCCGGCAGAATACCGCTGGCCCGGATCCACGAGGTCCAGGCAATGGTGTGGCACGGAGGCGCGAGCCGCGGCCCGCACCTTATCCGTCCCGATGTCCATGCCTCGGTACACCTGGCGCGAGTCCATGGAGACGATCTCCACAGGACCCCGACGTGCGAGAGCCAGCGACAGAGCCGTCTTTCCCGACGTCGTGGGACCGGTGACAGCGAGGAACCGGGGCCGCGGGCTCATGATACAGAGCCGGCCGTCACGACCGACCGAACTTCCTCTCGAGCTCTCCCGCAGAGAGGCGAACGACGGTCGGACGCCCGTGGACGTCATGGTGCGGCAGCTCGGTGGCGAAGAGTTGATCGAAGAGTTCCTGCATCTCGGCCTCGGACAGCTTCTGGCCAGCCTTGATGGCACTCTTGCACGCAAAGGTCATGGCGATGCGTTCATGCTGATTCCGGGCGGAGCGGACGAGCTCGGAGCCGTGGGTGAGCTCGTTCACCATCTCACGGAAGGCGCGCTCGGCGTCGAAGTAGCGATGGGGGTTGGGCACCGCGTGGACGATCACCGTGTCTCCCCCAAACCCCTCGACCTCGAAGCCGGCCCGCGCCAGCAGCCCCTTCAGGTCTTCGATCATCTCCACCTCCGGGGCCGTTAGCCGGAGAGTGAGGGGAAACAGCAGTCGCTGACTCTCCTGCCCTCCCGCCTCGAAGCCGTCCATGAGGTCCTGGAAGAGGATGCGCTCGTGGGCGGCGTGCTGGTCCACGATGAGGATTCCGTCGCGGGTCTCGGCGAGGACGTAGGTGTCTAGGACCTGCCAGAGCCTCGGCCGCCGGGCTCCGGCTTCCGGGAGAGGCGCCACCGACGAATCACCCCGCGAAGCCTCGTCATCCTCTGAGCCTTCAGCTGAGCTCCCATCGTCCGTCGGCTTTGCACCTGCCACGAAGAGCGCCATCTGCGCGTCCGCCGACGTCGCCTCCGGGGCCGAGCCCGTCTGCCCGGCGGTGGCGGCCGCGGCCGATCCCTCCGCGGGTCCTGCGTCCGCCCGGTGCGCCCTGCCTTCAGGTTGATCCGACGCCCGCCGCTCCCTGACCATGACGCTCGGCGCCCCGACCTCCCGGTCGAAGGTCGCAGCCGACGCCTCGCCATCCAGCGTCCTCCGCACGGCCTGCTCCACCATGGATTCCACCCGAGCGAGGTCGCGGAACCGGACCTCGGCTTTCGACGGGTGGACGTTGACATCGACGCCCTCGCCCGGGAGCCGCAGGTAGAGGAACATCCACGGACGAACCCCTTGGGGAATCGTGGTTCGATAGCCCCGTTCGGCGGCGCGAACGATCTCGGTGGAGCGGAACGGACGCCCGTTTACGAAGAGGTGGTTGCGTCGGAGGCCGGGCTTGGCTGCATCCGGGCGCTGAATGAGGCCCTTCACCTCCATGCCCTCCGACTCGCCAGCGGCTGGAATGAGCGTGCCACCATGCTCGAGTCCCCACACTTGCGTGACCCGCTCCGCCACGTCGCCGGCAGGCGGCAACTCCAGGAGAACCCGCTCGTCGGAGGTCAGGCGGAAGCCGACTCGCGGGTTGGCAAGTGCCAAGGCGGTGGCGGCTTCGTTGACCGCCCGGGCTTCGGCGCTCACCGTCTTGAGGAAGCGGGCCCGCACGGGGGCATTGAAGAAGAGGTTCTTTACGTCCACCGTGGTGCCCCGGCGGCGCGCCACATCGGTGACGTTGGAGATCTGCCCGCCGGCAACGGTCACCCGGGTGCCGCTCTCCTCTTCCCCATCCCAGGTATCGAGGGTCATCCGTGAGACGGCGGCAATGGAAGGCATCGCTTCGCCGCGGAAGCCGAACGTCGAGACTCCCGTAAGGTCCGAAGCCTCTTCGATCTTGCTCGTGGCATGCCGGTCCAGGCTCAAAAGGGCGTCCTCGCGCCCCATACCGACCCCGTCGTCGCTTACACGGATCCTTCGCTTGCCGCCCCGCTCGATGGCGACCTCGACGTGGGTAGCCTTGGCGTCGAGTGCGTTCTCCGCCAGCTCCTTCACCACGGACGCAGGGCGTTCGACCGCTTCACCCGCAGCGATCTGATTCGCTACGACATCAGGCAGAATCCTGATCCGGCGCACGCTGCTACTCCACCCCGTAGAAGGTGCAGGCGTTGGCCGATGTCCTACGGGCCACCTCTTCGGTGGGCCGGTCGAGCAGGCTGGCCACTGCCTCCGCTACATGCACCACGTGGGCCGGCTCGTTGCGCCGTCCTCGGTGAGGTACGGGAGCGAGGTAGGGCGAGTCGGTCTCCACCATCAACCGGTCCTCCGGGACCTCGCGGAGGAGGTCGACCGCACCGAACGACTTGAAACTGGCGATTCCCGAGAAGGACACCCACCAGCCGGCGGCCATGGCCTCTCCGAAGGCCCTGTCGCCGCCCGTGAAGCAATGGAGGACCCCCCGGGTGCCGGCGGGCATGTTGCGGAGCGCCGCGGCAATGTCGTCATCGGCCTCGCGGGCGTGGACCACGACGGGGAGTCCGGTTTCGGCTCCCAGGGCCAGATGGGCATCGAATAGGGCCCGCTGGACCGACGGTGCTGCGTTGTCGTAGTGGTAGTCCAGCCCTGTCTCGCCCACCGCCACCACGTCGTCGTGTGCCAGAAGCCCGCGGAGCTTGGCCACGGTGTCGGGGGATGCGTCTCCGGCGGCATGGGGGTGCACGCCTGCCGTCGACCAACATCGACTCCGCGCCGCCGCCAACTCAGCGGCTCGCAGAGCGTCGTCCAGGTCCGAGGCGATGGTGACCATCCGGGTGACGCCGGCTTCCGCGGCCCTATGAAACACCGCCTCCAGGTCGTGCCTGAAGGCGGTGTCGGTCAAATGGCAGTGACTGTCGAAGTACTCGATCACACCGTCGCGGGCTGAGGACGAGCCTTCTTCTTCTCCTTGCTCTGACCCATGCCCCACCGCTTCTGGATCTCGATGAGGGCGGGAGACGCAACGAAGATGGAAGAGTACGTCCCGATGACCACACCGAGCATCAGCACGATCGTGAAGTCCCGGATCACCGCCCCACCGAGAACGAGGAGCGCGGCGAGGACCGCGAGGGTCGTTCCCGAGGTGAGCACCGTCCGAGGAAGGGTCTCGTTGATGGATTGGTTGACCAGATCGACCGGATCGCGCTTGCGCGCACCCTTCATCCGCATGTTCTCGCGGATGCGGTCGAACACCACGATGGTGTCGTTGAGGGAGTATCCGAGAATCGTCAGAATGGCCGCTACCGTGGGCAGCGCGATCTCCACCCGGAAGACCGCGAGGAAGCCGAGCGTGATGAGGATGTCGTGGGCCGTGGCGATGACCGCCGCCAGGCCGAAGCGCAGCTCGAAACGGAAGGCCAGGTACACCAGGGTGAGCAAGAAGGAGAACAGGACCGCCAGCAGAGCCTTCTGCTGGAGTTCACCACCCACCTTGGCGCCCACCAGCTCCGTGCGCACGACCGTGAAGGTCTTGTCCGGGAGATTGGCCCGGATCTGAGCTTCCACGTCGTCGGCCACCTGAGTGATGGACACGTCTTCGTCGAGGGGTGCACGGATCACGAACTCACCGGTGCCCTCACCGCCGAACTGGGTGATAGGCGGCGCCGTGGCCCCACCCAGGCCCTCGCGGAGCTCGGCGTCGGTGGTGGGTTGGTCGAATCGCACCTGGACGAGCGAGCCCCCGAGGAAGTCGACGCCGTAGTTCTGCCAGCTTCCCAGGGTGGCAATGTTGTAGCCCATCCCCGCGATTCCGATGGCGATGACGATGGCCGAAACGACATATGCCGTCCGGCGTTTCTCGATGAACGTGTACGAAGCGTCCTTGAAGAGTCTCATGACCGCGCCTCAGATGCTGATCGGATCCGACGCCTTCTTGCCCGACAGATACGCCAGGAAGAAAGAGCGGGTCACGAAGAGTGCAGAGAAGAAGGAGGCGACGATTCCGATGGACAGCGTCACCGCGAAGCCGCGCACCGGCCCGGTGCCGAACTGGAAGAGAATCAGCGCCGTGATGAGGGTCGTGATGTTGGCGTCGACGATAGCCGACAGGGCGTGTTCGAAGCCCTCGTCCACCGCGGTGCGGGTCGCTCGACCGTGGTCCAGTTCCTCCCGAATGCGCTCGAAGATCAGCACGTTGGCATCGACCGCCATTCCGATGGAGAGAATGAGTCCGGCAATGCCCGGCACCGTCAACGTCGCGTTGAGTCCCGCGAGGCCACCGAGAACGAGGAGGACATAGACGCCAAGGGCGCCGACGGCCAGCAGTCCGGCCATACCGTAGTAGACGATCATGATGACGACGACCATGGCGATGCCGACCATGCCGGCAACGGTTCCTTGGTCGATGGAGTCCTGCCCCAGAGAGGGACCGACCGTCCGCTCCTCGACGATGTTGATGCGGACGGGGAGTGCACCGGCCCTCAGGACGAGAGCCAGGTCACGGGCCTCCTCGAGGGGGGTCCCCTGGCCCATTTCGATCTGCCCCCTGGCGCCGATGCGGTCCCGGATGACCGGGGCGCTCATGACCTCGTTGTCGAGCACGATGGCGAGGTAGTTCCCCACGTTCGACCCGCTGAAGCGGGCGAACTGCCGCCCGCCGGCTCGTGAAAGCTGGAACTGGACCTGTGACTGGTTGAACTGTGGGTCACGCTGGGCCGTGGCGTCTTCCAACTCCTCACCGGTGAGGAAGGCGTCCTCCTCCAGTACGTAGAGCCGGTAGTAGTTTCGGGCGCCCTGGGCCACCAGATCGGCTCCCCACCGGAGCTTCTGATCCCGGGGGTAGGCCCGCTGAACCTCGTCCATGGCCAGGAACTGCTCTGCGACTGGCCGGTCTTCCGCTGCGACGAAATACGTGCCCTCGACGTCTCCCGTGAAGAGCAGGGACGAGAACGGTCGAAGGGCGTCCTCGATGGACTCGGCCTCGTCTTCTTCCGGCGCCGCCGTCGTATCGGCAGCGGCACTGTCCGGCGTCGCAGCCGAATCGGCCCCGAAGAGAAGATTCTCCAGGTCGTCGGACTCGTCGACCACATCACGGCCGAGCGCCCGGATGGAGTCGACCCCGAGCGTCGCCACGATGCTTCGATCGATACGCGACAGGGCCTGGTCGAACTCGGCAGTCGGGAGGACGAGGTTGAACTCCAGGAACGCGCTCTCCTGGATGATTCCCTTGGCCCGATCCTCGTCGTCGATGCCGGCGAGCTCGACGATGAGACGATCGCCCCCGACCTTCTGGATGAGGGGCTCCTCGACGCCGAACTGGTCGATGCGGGTCCGGATAATCCGGTCCACCCGATCGATCATGTCCGACTTGGCGTCCGCCGTCATCGTGCTGTCCGGATCATCCACCTCGAGAACGAGGTGCATGCCGCCCTGGAGATCGAGCCCGAGCTTGAGCCACTCCCCGGTTTCGGTCTTGTGGGAGTAGAGCTGCCAACCGGCCACACCGATGATGACGGCGATGGCAATGAGGCGACCCCGTAGAGTCTTGAACATGTAAAGCGCGTGGGTTCGGCGAGAGTAGGGCCTGGAAGGCCTTCGGGAGAGCCCTAGGCTTCCCGGATACGACAGCCCGTAAAGCTGCCGACACCCCCCAGGCGTGTCAATCTGATGCGCGGGCTGCGGCCCCCCGGCCCGTCACCTCGAGCCGGTCATACTCTCCGTCCGACTGCAGAGGTCCCTTCGACCCCTCCGGATGCGTTCTAGAAGTCTAGAAGTAGAGGAACGAACCCACCCTGAAAACGAACTCGGAGTCCCCTGTCTGGGGCATGTAGTAGTCGAGATTGGCTCCGATCTTGTTCTTGCCCATGAAGTACAGCATGAGCCCCGGCGTAATGAGTGTTCCCCCGTCATCGTCGATGTCACCGGCCGGGTCTGTCACGCTCACGCGGAGCAGAGGCTCGATGCCGACGATCCGGTCGCCGTCCAGGGGCCGATACAGCGATCCGAGAAGCTGGACCGCAAGGAAGTCCCGAGGATCATCGTTCGCGTCGAGGGCCGCCCAGTTGTCCCCACCGACGACGCCGGCCTCCACATGAAGGCCGTCACGCCACGTTCCCCATTCGAGATCGGCGCCCCATGCGAAGGCGTTCTGCGTCTCACCGGCCAGCAGATAGTCCTGGGTGCCGAGGTTGGCCGAAACAGTGAGGTTCTCCGACGCCGCGACGCCGGCGCGCACGGAAATCGACTTGCCGTCGTTGACGTCCGACGTTCCGACGCCGGTGCCGTTGGTGAGGCTCGCCTGGTACATGAAGGTGCCCGACGTACCGTCGATCTTGATGCCGGAGTCACGGCCCGCATACCCCAGCGCTTCGGTCAGACGACTCAAGGAGCAAACGCGTCCAACGCCTGTGCACGACGAGAAGCCGGGAATGCGACCGTCGCGCTCGAAGATGGAGAGATCCGTGGAGCTGTTGAGCTCGAAGAGGTCGAAGGAGCGCTTGAACTGACCCATGTACAGACGAAACGCCGGATCGAAGTTCATTCTTACGTAGGCGTCGAGGAGCGTCGCCCCGCCACCTGCGACGTCGGTCTGCACCCGCCCCATGAAGAAGTCATTGAAGGCGGCGTCGGCGATGATCCGGGCCCGGCGGATGAAGAAGTCGTTCACCGCGCCGTCCACAGAGGAGCCCTGATACTGGGTATGGAGCCGCCCCCCGATGGTGAGCGAGGCAGCCCGCGCCGAGATCGTCGTCTGAGCCTCGAGAGCCGCCGGGGCGAGCACCGTAAGCACGGTGGCCGTCCACAAGAAGATGCTTCGCATCGCGTGCCATCCCTTGAAGTGTGTTGGTCACGACTTCCGTCACCATGGAGTCACGAAAACGTCACGACAGACGAGGGCCGTTACAAGCCTGCGGCGGCCGTTGGCCGGCTCGCCGGCGGGATCGTGACAGCACCGTTACAGTCACGTGACCGGTTCGTCATGGACGACCGGCAGACACGCGATGGCCGCCGGGATTCCCTACCTCACATCGCCCTTCGCAGGACCGCGTGGACGCGTGCCATGAAGCGGGCCGCGTCCACCGACTTCTCCACGTAGTCGTCCGCGCCGGCCTCCAGCAACTCGGCTTCCAGCACATCGCTGCCCGTACCGGTTCGAATGAGGACAGGGAGTGCGGCGGTATCCACGGACCCGCGGATCTGGTCGAGGACCTGTCGACCGTCCAGACCGGGCATTGCGAGGTCGAGCACGATGAGCTGGAAGTCCTGACTTTCCTTGACCATGTCGAGGGCCTTGTGGCCATCCTCCGCCTCCTCGACCTCGTACCCGTCCCGCTCGAGGAGCGACCGCATGAGCAGTCTTGCTTCCTCGTCGTCGTCGACGAGGAGGATCCGGGGCGGCCCTGTGTGGATCTCTCCAGCACCGTCTTCGAGCCCCTGCCCCAGGACGCGCTCGACTTCGACGAGGGTGGTCTTGCCCTGCGTCACCCATTCCAGCCCCACCTCGTGAAGGGAACGCATGCCGCCCTGTTGAGCGACGCGAAAGAGGGTAGCCCAGCCCTTTCGCTGCTCGACGGCCTTTTGGAAACGCGGACCTCCGACGAGGACCTCGTTGGTGGGCAGACGCCCACGATATCCCGTGAAGCCGCACTCGGTGCACCCCACGGCGCGGACGACGGGCTCGCAACCATGGCGCTCGGTGAGGCGCTGCTCGTCGGGGGTGAGTTGGCCCCGAACGGGCTCGGCACAGGTGGTGCACACCCGGCGAAGAAGCCGCTGGGCAATGGCGCCGCGCAGGACCTGGGAGATGGTGCTGTACTGGAGCCCCATGTCCGCCAGGCGGGCCACGGACGAGACGGCGTCGTTGGCGTGGACGGTGGTGAGCACCAGGTGGCCCGTCATCGCGGCCTGAGCGG
Source organism: Gemmatimonadota bacterium (assembly GCA_013002885.1). Taxonomy (GTDB): domain Bacteria; phylum Gemmatimonadota; class Gemmatimonadetes; order Longimicrobiales; family Gaopeijiaceae; genus UBA2589. Next base: position 38,023 of record JABDLS010000088.1, read on the forward strand.
CAGTCACCGCCGTTTCCTTGTCACGGATCTCACCAACGAGGATGACATCGGGATCCTGGCGAAGCATGGCCCGGAGAGCACTGGCGAAGGTCATGCCCTGCTTGGTGTGGACCTGCGTCTGCGTGATACCGGGCAACTCGTACTCGATGGGGTCCTCGACGGTCATGATGTTGACTCTGCCGTCGGCGAGTTCCCTGAGAGCCCCGTAGAGCGTGGTCGTCTTTCCCGACCCGGTGGGTCCGGTTACGACCACGATCCCGTCGCGGTTCGTCATGAGATCCCGGAGGCGCTCGAGCTCGTTACCCGGGATCTCCAGATCGTCCAGGGACAGCGAGCTTCCCGAGTCGAGTATGCGTATGACGCACTTCTCGGCCCCACCCGCGGGGATGGTGGAGACCCGGAGGTCGAAGCCACGGTTCTTGACCTGCACCCGTGCCTTGCCGTCCTGAGGTCGCAAGCGATCGGCGATGTCGAGTTTCGCCAGGACCTTGATCCGGGAGATGATCCGGTTGAGGGCAGCCATGGGCAGATCCATGTGCTTACGCAACACACCGTCTACCCGGTAGCGCACCGCTCCGAGCCTTCGGCCCGGCTCGATATGGATGTCGCTGGCGCCGGCATTGATGGCGTCACGGATGATGAGGTTGGTGAGCTTCACCACCGGCGTTGCCGTAACGTCGTCCTCGGTGATGGACTCGGGCCCCATCTCCTCTACGAGCTTCACGGCGTCTTCGCTGACGTCGATGCCGCCCAGAAGCGTCTCCACCGCACGCTCCGGTGAGTACCGCTCGTCTATGGCATCTTGGATGGCGCCGGGTGACGCAACCTCGAAGAGCAGCGTCCGGCCGGTGCTGAAGCCAAGAGCGCGCTCGGCCTCCACGTTGGTCGGATCGCAGGTGGCCACCACGAAGTACCGATCGTCCTCGGCGATGGGGAATACCCGGTGCTTCCTCGCCATCGTCTCCGGAACCAGCAGGGCGGCGTTGGGATCGGCGACGGACATGTCCGCGACCTTCAGGCGAAAGTACTCGGCTACCATCGCGGCGAGTTCGGCGTCGGTGAACTCGTACGCCCGAGCCACGTGGGTCCATGCCTCGGAGGCATCGCTGCTCGCGGGAATGTCCGGACGATCGTCACGTCCGTGCCCCGCTCGCTCGGCGATCCGCACCAACCAGTGCACCGCCCCTCCCTTGCTTCCGCTCATCGGTCCCTCAGGGTCGCGGCCCGCTTGTCGTGCTTCTCGCGGTACATCTCGGCGTCGGCCTCGGCGACGAGGTCATCGAGACGTACCCGGGGGTCGTCGTCATGATGCGCCATGCCGACGCTGATCGAAAGCTGGTAGGGCTCGGGAGTCGATTGGTTGAAGTCATCGACCCGTTCCCGGAGGCGTTCCACGAGTAAGGCCGACGTTTCGTCGGCGGCCTCCAAGGCGAGGACACCGAACTCGTCACCCCCCAATCGCGCGATGATGTCCGATCGTCTGAACGCGGCCCGGAGGATGTCGGCTACCTTGATCAGGGCCCGATCGCCCACATGGTGGCCAAGTGAATCGTTTATGGTCTTGAACCGATCCAGGTCCAGATACACCATCGTCACGCCACGACCCGTACGCCGAGCCAGCTTCAGATGTTGCTCACCCAGATCGGCGAAACCGCGCCGATTGTAGAGTCCCGTGAGATCGTCGATGAGCGAGAGGCTACGCAGCGCGGAGAAGAGCCGGTGCCGCTCGATTGCGTGGCGGACAGCACGCACCAGGAGGCCCGGGGTCAGCTCAGCCTTCACCAGGTAGTCCTGAGCGCCGGCCTGCACGATTGCCACGGCCTGTTCGCTATCGGAGCTCTCGGAGAGCACGACGATGGGTACGTCGGGTGCGAAGGCATACGCGCGATCGAAAGTGACCATGCCCTGGCTGTCGTCCAGATCGAGGGAGAGAAGGAGCACGTCCAAGCCTCCCTGGGTCAGTCGGGCGAGGGCCTGGCTGAGTTCCCCCACCCACTCCACGTCCAGTAGCGCGCGTTGGTCGGGGGTAAGGCCGTCCTGCAGCTCGTCGACGTACTGCTCGTCGGAATCGACCAGGAGGACTTTGATCGGCCGGTGCTGCAAGAACGATGCTCCTTGAAAGGGGCGATCGGCGGCGGGCGGACGCAACCGGGCGACAGGCCCGTCGCTCGGCCGTGGACAAGGTAACCTTCCCCACCGGCCTGGCGGAATGATAAAGAGGCGGACCCCGGACGGGGCCCGCCTCTCGATTCAACGAGATGGTTCGGAGCGAACAGCCTTCTAGCGGTTTCTCCCCAGCAGGATGTCTTCGAAGAAGGCGACGACTCTCTCGTCTTCGGTCTGAGCCAACCAGAACATCGCCGACTTGCGAGACTCGGCCTGCTCGGCCGAGCGGGCGATCTCGATGAGGGACCCTATGGCTTGATTCGCGGGCCTCTGGGAAAGGGCGAAAATGGCTGCCTCCCTCACCTCTTGCTCCTCGTCGTCGGCCAGAGCAACGTCCGAAAGCTCCTCCGTAACTGCGTCTGCCGCCTCCTGGCCCACCCAGAAGAGAGCATTCTTGCGCACGCTGCGGTTCACCGTGGCGTCTCGCGCGAGCTCGACCAGGCGGCGCCATGTTTCATCGGCGTCTGCCAGAGTCGCCGGGAAGACGGCATCTTCCGCCGCCTCTGTCGTCGCGCCCCGACGGGCTAGCTCCAGGAGGAAATCGACGGCCTCCTCGGCTTCCAGGTGCTCGACCTGGCCCCGCAGATCCGACGGAGCCGCCTCCGAGGGTCGGACGACCTCGATGTCGTGCACGATCCCGCGGCGCACCTCGATGTCGACCTCCACCACGTCGGTTACGCAGACACCGGGGTCGTAGCGCCCGCCGGACCGCCACGTCATCCGATCGCCGCCACTACGGATGCCTCGGTCACAGATCTCCACGCCTGGCTTGAGGTCGTATGCGATCCGGATGGTTCCATCGTTCGTGTCCACCACCCGCTGGGCCACCTGACCGGAGAGGGTGGCGCCGGGGACCAGGACAACCGTGGCTGCCGCGAGCAGCGCCGTGCGCGCCCTCATCCCCGCACCAGCGAAAGGAGGAACTCGGGCACCCGAGGGTCGTCGGTTTGGCCGAGCCAGAAAATGGCGTTCTCCCTCAACTCGCCGTCCTCCTCCTCCCGGGCGACCTCCATGAGGAAGTCAACCGAAGCCCGACCACCGTCCTGAGAAGCGACGAAGATCAGTTGCTCCTTCATTTCGCGGTCTTCCAGGGTGCCGTAGAGCCCCTGCAGTTGTTCGATGATGTCGCCACCGATCTGTCCCGCCCAGAAGAGGGCGTTCTTACGGGCCTCCACCGGCTCGCGGTCGTCGCGGACCCGCTCCAGAAGCCAGTCCTGGGCGCGGTCACCACCGGCCTGGGCGATCCCGAAGATCGCGCGCTCCCTGAGCTCGGGGTCCTCGAGCTGGGGATACAGCTCGATGAGGTAGTCCGCACCTCCCGCCGCCGGGTTCTGGCTGATCCAGAAGATGGCGTCGGCCCGCAGGTCGGAGGGGATGTCCGTCCGACGGGCATAGCCCCGGAGGGCTTCGACGGCCCGGCGGTCACCGGAACGCTGGGAGATGGCGAAGATGGCCTGCTCCTGCAGCTCACGGTCCTCGCTCTCCATGAGGATGGACTCCAACGCGTCGAGTGCCTCCGGGGTCTGGACCTGATGCAGCCAGAAGACCGCCTGCTCGCGGACCTCCGGGTCGGGATCAGGATTCCGGTGGGCCAGATCGAGGAGGATGTCCACGGAGGCGGCGTCCATCTTCTGAGCCACCAGGAAGACGGCACGACGCCGCAACTCCACCGAGCACTCGTCGCGGCTGCGCAGAAGCTCCTGGAGGATGGGCACGGCCTGGTCTTCGTTCATGTTCAGCAGTGCGCTGAGGGCTGCCAGCCTGACCTCCTGCCCTTCATCGCACGGACCCGCCGCCTGCTGGGCGATGGCCTGAGCCGCCCGGGGGTCACCCCGCTGGGCGAGTTGAGCCTCGATGCGCACCCGCAGCGCGTCGGCATCGCGGCGCGTCCCGGCGTCGGCATGGCGCTCGGCCTGCACGCTCAAGAGCTCGGCCGCTCGACGTAGCTCCTCCCCGCCGCCGCGGCGGAAGAGGGCGAAGGCCTGCCAATAGTAGGAATCGGCCACGTACCCCGACCGAGGGTGCTCCTGGCGAAGCGCCGCGAAATGCCGCCCCGCCTCCTCATACCTGCGCCGGTTCAACGCCTCGCGGCCGGCGGCGTAGAGCTGCCCGCCAGGGTCTTCCTGCAGCCAGCCTTCGGGCGCCTCCGAACGGAAGGAGTCATCGGCCCACGCCATCGGTGCCAGCGGCGGCATGGGCGCCATTCTCGGGGCCAGCATGCCGGCCAACGAGCGCGGCAGCTGCGGCATCGGAGCCATTGGAGCGGCTCCCTGCGCCAGAGACAGCATCGCCGACGGTGGCCGGGGAGGCGTGGGCACATCCGGGACCTGAGCCACGTACGGCACGGGAGCCGCCGGAACCGGCTGAGCCACGAGATCAGGCGCCGGGCCACCACCGACCAGGACTACCAGAAGCGGCATCGTCATCCACGTCTTCCGATCCATCGTATCGCCTCCTGGGCGTTCTCTCATTGTTGTCGTGCTCATGGTTCTCATGCTCCCGCCATGGAAAGGGGGATCTGGGCCTGGATGCGGGGAAGCACCTCTCCCTCGTCCAGTGTTCGTAAGGTGAGTTCGACCTCGGTCCGGGCCTGGGCGTCATCGGAGTCGGTCTGGGCGAGACCTACCACCTGGACCAGCACCAGCTCCAGGTCGAGAAGGAGGTCCTGCAACCCGGGCTCGACCCCTTGTGGGCGGTCGATCAGAAGCCTCGTCTGCGCGAGGAGATCCTCCGCCCACACGGCGACGGCCGGATCCACCCGCCCGTCGCGCGCGTCGGCCCGTACCATGGTAAGGAGCGCCTCGGTTCGACCCAGATGGGCCCGGGCGGCCAGACCGTTGCCACTCGCCGCGGGTGCCGCCTCTGAGCCGCCCGCCGTGACGTCATTGTCGGCCACGGTTGTGGGCGACACACTCATCCGACCGATGCCGACGCCCAACACCAGGAGGGCGGCGGCTGCCGCAGCCCAGCCCAACACCGGACGAAGGACCCGCATCCGTGGCGACGCAGCGCCAATCGACGGTCCTCTCACCGAATCCAGTGCGACGACCCCACGGTCGTCCTCCGCCGACCCGATGCGACCTTCGATGGCCTTCCACATCTCGTCGCGAGGGGTCTCCAGAGGCGGGTTGTACTCCACGCCCACACGCTCCCAGAGCTTTCGTTCGTCTCGATCGTTCATCCTGCGTACTCCTGCATGGCCGGCCCCAGGGCATCCCTGAGCTTGGCCCGCGCTCGCGAGAGACGCGCCTTGGACGTCCCTTCGGCGACGCCCAGGGACGCCGCGATCTCTCCGTGGTTGTAGCCTTCCACATCGTGCATCAGGAACACCGTCCGGTAGATGTCGGGCAGTGCATCCACGGCCCTGGCGATCCGCTCGCGGAGCCCGGGCTCGGATACGACCTGCTTTGTGGCAACGGGAGCGGCGTCCTCCAGCGATCGCTCCCTCTTGCGGTGGCGATCGACCTTCCGGAGCCCGTTGAGGGCCACCGAAACCGCGATGGAGTGAAGCCATGTGGAGAACGCCGCGTCTCCGCGGAACTGCTCGAGGCGTTGATACGCACGGACGAAGGCCTCCTGCGTGAAGTCCATCGCCAGATCCTGGTCGCCCGCCATTCGGTACATGAGCCTGTAGATCCGATCCACGTTGTCGTCATAGAGGAGGCGGAAGGCGCTCTGGTCGCCCTTCCCCGCTCGCTCAATCAATTCGAGTTCGCTCACAAGAAGAGCTCGCTGATCGCCGTGACTCCCTCTTCCGTCCTTTCGGACACAGGGTCTGGACGAACGGTTGCGTCGAATTCGTCGCAGGGGATCACGCCACGGGGTCGATGGGGAGCTCCATGCGCGCCCGGGCACCGCCCTCAGCCCGGTTCTCCAGCTCCAGGGAACCACCGTGGCCTTCGGCGATCTGACGGGACAGAACCAGCCCGATTCCGGACCCACCCTGCTTCGTGGTATAGAACGGAACGAAGAGGTTGCCGGTGTCGGACACGCCGGGCCCCTGGTCCTCCACCAGGACGTGGACCGACCGCCCACGCTTTCTCCACCGGATGGAGACTTCGGTCCCCTCGGCCTCGAGGGTGGCGTCGACGGCGTTGCGGACGAGGTTGATGAGGGCCTGCTCGAGCTGGTCGGCGTCGGCCTGGATGGTGATGTCGTCTCCACCAGCGACGCGAACCGGGAGCCGTGTCTCCAGATGGGCTACCCGCGTGACCAGCGGGCCCACCTTCACCGGTCCGAGCTCGGGTTGGGGAAGTCGGGCGAGTGTGGCATACGACGCCATGAACCGGCCGAGGGCTTCCGCTCGGCTCGAGATGACGGCCAGGCCTCGCTCCACGTCCTCGCCCACTTCCTCGGGGAGCTGGCTTCGGCCCAGAAGGCTCTCGAGGCTGCCCGAGATGGACTTGATGGGGGCCAGCGAATTGTTGATCTCGTGGGAGAGCACGCGGATGATCCGCTTCCACGCCTGTCGCTCCTCCTCGCGGAGGGCGCGACTCAGGTTGGACAGGGCCAGGAGCTGGAGAGGATAGCCTTCCTGGCGTACGACGCTCCGTCGGAGCTCCCAGCGCCCCGTGCCGCCAGGAAAGGACACCTCCAACGTCCGAGGTGCGACGCCGTCCAGGGCGTCGTCGAGGCGGAGTTCGCCGGCCGACTTACCGATGAGCCGCTCCGCCCGCTGGCCCATGAGGCGCTCCGCCGCCCGATTGACGATGCGAAGGGTCCGCTCGGGGTCGAAGGCGAAGACGGCGACGTCGATCTCCTCCAGGACCTTTCGCAGCGTCTCGGTGGCTTCGACGGCACCGAGGCGCTGGTTGCGGAGCACCTCCTCGAGTTGGTTGACCTCGAGATATGCGAGGGAGAGGGCGTCCGAGCCGTCGGTGACCCGAGCCCGGATGGAAAAGTCGCCCTCTCGCAGGGCGGCGAGCATGTTCGCGAGGGTGCCCAGCGGTCGAATGATCTGCTCGCGCAGAGCCATCGTGACCCCACCCCAAAGACCGAGTAGAAGCAGCGACACGGTCCACTGTACACGAGCGGTGTACGGACCCAACCAGAGAAACCCCAGCGACAGTGCGACGCCAGGTAGGCCAGCCATGAGCGTCAGGATCACGACCCTCTGATCGTGACTGAGGCGGCGCCACCACCCTAACATCAGTCGTCCTCGGAGCCGTCGTCGCTCCCCTGGTCCATCTCATGTCGTTGGAGCCGCCGGTACATGGCGCTCCGGCTGAGGCCCAGAGCTTCCGCTGCCTTGCTGACGTTGCCCTGATGACGATCGAGGGCCTTTTCGATCATGAGCCGCTCGGCCTCGTCCAGCGTGAGCTCCTCGATGGCGGCCGATCCGTCATCGCGGCGTCGGAGCCCGAGGTCGGATGCCTCGATACGGGAGCCTCGGGCCATGAGAACCGAACGCTCGACCGAGTGTTGGAGCTCACGGACGTTCCCCGGCCAGGTGTGGGCTCGGAGGGCAGCCATGGCCGGCGGTGAGAAGCCGTCCAGGTCGCGATCGTAGCGAGCCGCCTGCTTCCCGAGAAAGTGCTTCGCCAGCAAGGGGATGTCCTCCGGGCGATCCCGGAGCGGCGGGATGCGAATCTCCACCGTGTTGAGCCGGTAGAGAAGATCTTCCCGGAAGTCGCCGGCGGCGACGGCCTCCATGAGGTTGGCGTTCGTCGCCGAAATGACGCGGACGTTCACCTTCCGCACCTTCGAAGACCCCACACGCTGGATCTCCTGGGTCTCGAGGACCCGCAGTAGCTTCGCCTGTTGCTGCCGGGGGACGTTGGCGATCTCATCGAGAAAGAGGGTCCCTTCGTCTGCGAGCTCGAAGCAACCAATGCGATCGGTCTTGGCGTCGGTGAACGCTCCTTTCACATGACCGAAGAGCTCGCTTTCGAAGACGCCCTCGCTGAACCCGCCGGCATTCACGGCCACCAACGCCTGGGACGCCCGAGGCGAAACGGCATGCAGCCATCGCGCCACGACCTCCTTGCCCGTGCCATGCTCCCCCACGACGAGCACGTTGGCGTCGGATGGACCCACCCGGTCGATGAGCTCGAGGACCGGCTCCATGGCCGGCGACTCGGCAATGAGGTCCGGGGCGCCCTCTCCCTTCAAGCGACGGTTCTCGCCCTCCAGCAGTTCGCTGCGCCGCAGGGCGCGCCCCAACTCGACCTGCGTGCGAATCGTGGCCAGGAGGCGATCATTGTCCCATGGCTTCTCGACGTAGTCGCGGGCACCCCGACGCATGGCTTCGACCGCCCCCTCGACACTCCCCCAAGCCGTCATCACAACGATGGGCAGAGTGTTGTCCAGCTCGCGCAAGGCGCTCAAGAGATCGAGCCCTTCGCGCCCCGACGTCGTATCCCTCGTATAGTTGAGATCGATGAGCGCCAGGTCGAAATCCTGTCGCTCCACCGACTCGGTCACCTCGCTCGGCGAGCTGGCGGTGACGGTCTCGAAGCCCTCGGCCTTCAGGAGAATCCGGATCGCTTCGAGGACATCGGGCTGGTCGTCGGCGACGAGTACGCGGGAGGCCACGATCAGGTCGGGGCCTGCCTCACTCGTCGACGATCCAGCCGTCCTTCAGCTGGATGATCCGGTTGCCGTAGGCAGCGTAGTCCTCGTTGTGGGTCACCTGGACGATGGTGGTGCCCTCGCGATTCAATTGCTCGAGGAGGTCCATGATCATCCGACCCTGGCTGGAGTGGAGGCTTCCGGTAGGCTCGTCGGCGAGGATGATGGCGGGCTCGGCGATGATGGCTCGCGCCACGGCGACGAGCTGCTGCTGTCCGCCGGAGAGCTGGCTCGGATACAGGTCCTTCTTTCCCACGATCTGGAAGCGGTCCAGCGTGTCGGCGACGATGGCCTGGCGCTCCTTCCGCTTCACGTTTCGGTACGAGAGAGGAATCTCGAGGTTCTCGTAGACGTTCAGGTCGTCGAGCAGGTGGTACTGCTGGAAGACGAAGCAGATGTATCGCTTGTTCAGTTCAATTCGAGCCCGAGGCTTCATGGCGTGCACGGGCTCGCCCATGAGGTAGTATTCGCCCCGCCAGTCGGCATCGAGCATCCCCAGAATCGAGAGCAGAGTCGATTTGCCGGCGCCCGACGGGCCCATGATGGTCACGAACTCGCCCTTCTCCACCTCGGCCGAGATGCGGCGAAGTACGAAGGTTTCTCCCGCACCGGACTTATAGGACTTTTCGATGTTCCGAAGCTTGATCATCCACCCATCCATTGACTGGGACGGCCCTCGCCGCCCGTTCCCCGACGCGTAAAGCTAGTGTGGTGTTCCAGAAGCCGGGAGGCGACGACCCTCACTCGGCGCGTAGCGCCGACACGACGTCGACAGCTACGGACTGTCGAGCCGGCCAAGCGCTCGCGGCCAAGACGATACCGGCCAGGACCGTAAGCGCTCCAGCGTAGACCAGCGGCGTTCTCGACCCTACGCCCGAGAAGGCGGCGTCGATCCCCTTCGCGAAAAAAGCGGCACCGACGCCTCCCCCCAGGATGCCTACCAGCGCCACCGTCGCCCCACGCGCCAGGACCGAGCCACGGACCTCCCGCTCCGTGGCACCCACCGCCCGACGCAAGCCCCACTCCCGGACGCGGGTCGCAACGGCGTGAGACAGGACACCGAAGAGGCCGACCAGCGAGATCGCCACGGCGAGACCGGCGAACGACGCGGCCAGCAGGGCGCCGAAGCGTTCGCCTCCGTACGCGGCCTGGACGCGGTCGCGCAGGGGAACGACGTCTGAGCTCTGCCAAGCGGCGTCGATCTCACCCAGGACCTCCCGAATGCCCCCGGCGACATCGACGGGCTCACCGTCGACCCTGGCCACGAAATGAAGCCGGGGGGGCAAGGCCTGACGAACGGGGACGTAGACCACAGCCTCCGACGGCCTGAGCTCGGAATCGGCCCACTCGTCTCGGACGACGCCGACCACAGTCCTCCAGGCGCGCGCCTCCCCCCCGAGATAGACCTCTTCCCCCAACGGGACGTCGATACCCAAGGCGATCTCCGAGCCCAACGGTGAACGCGGTGGGTCGGCGAAAAGCCTGCGAGCCGCCGTCGCCGAGACGATGGCAACCGGGGCCGACGTCTCGTCGTCCTCCGCCCGAAACCACCGACCATCCGACAGCCTCTGTCTCATCGTGTAGAAGTATGACGGTGAGACCGCGCGGATGAGGACGGTTTCCGAGAGAGTCTGGTGACTGTCGCTGTCGTTCCGGATCAGAACCTCTGCCGGGGCCGTGGTCTCTTCGAAAGGGAGCGACGCCGCCGCGCCCACCGAGAATACTCCCGGGACGCCTTCGAGGCGCTCGGTGACCACCGCCACCTTCTCGATCTGATCCCTCGCGGTGCCGAACGCGGACGGCGACCCCAGCTCCACCTGCGCAGACAGGACACCGCCGGGGTCGAATCCGAGGGCCTCACCCGTTGCCTCCTGGAGGCTCCGCACCAGGCCGCCGGCTCCGACGACGAGGACCGTAGCCAGTGCAACCTGAAGGGCGCCAACCCCTCCCCGGACGATTCCCGCGGCCCGGGTCGCTCCCACTCGGGTCGTCGCGGGGGAGCGGCCCAAGGGGTCGTGCGTCCCCGCCCCTACGGCCGCGGGCCCCATCCCGAAGAAGAGACCCGCACCCACCGTGAGGAGCGCCACCCATGCCATCACGCCGAGGTCGAGCCCGAAAGTGATGCTGCCCAGGAGTGCCGGCGGCACCGACCGTTCGATGGCCTCCAGGACCCAAACGGCCACACCCACTCCCAGAAGCGCCCCGGTCAAAGCGAGGCCGACGCTCTCCGCCAGAAGCTGCGCGACGAGATCTCCTCGGGACGCCCCTACCGACCGACGGACGCCCATCTCTCTACTCCGATCGACGCCTCTGGCGAGAAGAAGCAGAGCTACGTTGGAGCAGGCGAGGAGGAGTACCACGGCGCCGGTGGACAGAAGCAACCGCGTGGTCCGTGCTGACATCCGGATACTCGGGTCGCGGAGCGGTCCCAGAACCGGGGCCACACCGCGATTGGTCTCCGGATAGGACTCGGCCAGACGTTGCCCCAGAGCAAGGGCGCGATCACGAGCCACCTCCAGGCGCGTCCCCGAGGCCAGGCGTCCGACGCCCGACACGGTCGTACAGCCACTGCGACACCGCCGGGGCTCGAGGCGGGCGGGCGTCCACACTTCGGCGCCGGGTCGGAACGGTGTGCGTAGCCCCGGTGGCATGACCCCGACCACGACGTGTGGTGTGCCGTCGAGGACCACGGATCGTCCGATGGTCTTCGGATCGCCGCCGAAGTGCTCACTCCAGAACGCGTGAGACAGAAGCACTGCAGGCGTTGCCCCTGCGCGATCCTCTTCGGGGAGGAAGGTGCGCCCCAGGAAGGGCTGGACCCGGAGCACGCCTGAAAACATACCCGCAGTGATCTCGGCGCCTTTCAGGACCTCCTGCGAAGAGAGCCCAACGTAGGAGACCGTCGTGGCCCGCCAACCGGCGAGCGCGGCGAACAGGCCCGGCTCCGCCCTGAGGTCGCCCAGGTCGGCACCCGTGAGCTCCCCACGGATCGGGTCCGCCGGCTCAACCGGTTCCAGCCATACCTCCATCAACGACGCAGCATCGTCGAACGGGAGCGGCCGGAGCCGCGTCGCGTCGACGACGCTGAGAATCGCCGCGTTCGCACCAATCCCCAGCGCCACCGCGAGCAATGCCGCGGTAGTCAGCGCCGGGGATCGTGCGAAACGACGGAGGGCTTTGATCGTTCCCCCTCGGCGCGGGCCTTACTGGGCCCGGCCTGGCCTCAGGTGGCTACGTCGAAGCCGGCCTCGTTGAGCTCGGCAGCCTTGCGGGCGTCGTCCTCGCTGACGACCTGGCCGTCGAAGAGGTGCACGCTCCGGTCGGCCATGTGCGCATAGCGCGGATCGTGCGTCACCATGC
>JABDLS010000093.1 GCA_013002885.1 Gemmatimonadota bacterium
CCTTCCCGTTCCGCAAGTGGTGCCCATGGAGGAGTGGATCTCTGAGTCGTCCGCCACACGCCGTTTCGGCTCGTTGCTCTTCGGAGCCTTTGGTGTGGTGGCGCTTCTCCTCGCCGCGGCCGGCCTCTACGGCACCCTCCTCTATACCGTTGGGCAACGGAAGCAGGAACTCGGCATCCGGCTGGCTCTAGGTGCCGGGCGCGGACGGATCCAGAACGACGTCATTCGCAAGGGCGTGATCCATGCTGCCGTCGGGGTCACCCTGGGCGGACTCATCGCCGTCTGGGTCGGCCGACTTCTGGAGGTATTCCTCTTCGGCATCTCCACCACTGACCCCGTGGCTCTGGGATCGGCGGCGGCCGTGCTCTTCCTCACCGCGGTGCTCGCGTCCTGGTTTCCGGCATACAGGGCGGGCCGGACGGATCCCTTGGAGACGCTGAAGGCGGAGTAGGGAGGGGCTACGCCCACCGAGAGGAGGCGGCGGCGAGGGTCGGCCGGGGCCGCCCACCGGAGTGGTGTTCCCGCTTGCTCCCGGCTCCTCCGTTACTCGAGCGGGTCGACCCTCGACGCCCTCAGAACATGAGCTCGTCTACATAACACCAGCCCCAGGCTTCGCCTGGTTCGGCCGAACGGATCACCGGGTGGGCCGTCTCGCGGTGGTGCGCCGTGGCGTGCTTGCCAGGCGACGAATCGCAGCAGCCGACGTGGCCGCAAGTCATGCACACGCGGAGGTGAACCCATCGGCCGCCGGTCTCCAGGCACTCCTGGCAGCCCGGGCCGCTGGGACGCACCGGGCCGAGGCCCGCTGTGTGGGCGCACGAGGCTTCAGGTGGGCGACTCTCGAGGTGGAACTGCTGGTCGGGGTCGATCTTGGACATGGTCTTCTGGGTGTGTGAGAGAGGGCGGAGGTGGGGACTGGAGTCACGGTGCCACCCAGCGCCCGGTCCAGGCCGAGTCCGCGCGATTGAAAAGCGCGCGCTGGTGGCCCTGGAATCGGAGGTGCAGCCATTCGATCTCCTCCACGGTGCACCGCACCGTACCGAAGTTGGAGCGACACAACGCGAGAACGGATGGGTCATCCGATTCCAGATCCGCGAGGTCGGGCAGGGCGATGCCGGCCCGCTCCGTCGGGGTACCGGGCCCAGGGGACTGCCCGTAGCACCGTCGGCCCAACGGAGTGACCTCGTCCCAGGCAGCGCGAGCCACGTCGTCATCCGAGTGGATAGACGCGGTACCACGGATGCGCAGTTGGACCTTCCGACCGCGGCCGTAGAAGTGCCAGGCTATCGCCGGGTTGTTCTCGAGATCCTGGCACTTCGCGCTTCGGAGGTCGGTGTTGAAGCCGAGGACGGACAGTGCGGGGTCGACGAAGCGAAGTACGACGGTACGCGACACCGGCTTGCCGTGCCGCACGGTGGCGACCGTCGGAGTATGGAACGGGTCACGGGATGTGGTGCTGCCTATGGTCAGCGCGGTCCAGACTTCTTCGAGAATATCGGAGAGCTTCTGCACGGTATCGGGCTGGCTCGAGTCGGGGGCTCGCGAATCACTCGAGGAGGATACGGAGCGTCTCGGCCGGTGGCGACCTGACGTGACTGCATCCGCGACTCCGCGAGTGGTTCCTTCAACTTTCGACGTCGGCGCCTATCTTCAAGGCGACCCGGTAGCTCAGCTGGCAGAGCAACTGACTTTTAATCAGTAGGTCGTGGGTTCGAGCCCCACCCGGGTCACTTGGGCGGGAGACTCCGACGACAACAGACGGGCACGTAGCCGCGGCGGGGATCGGCACGATCTCCGATTCTCCTGCTTCCGTTCGGCGTCGTCGTTGCTGCTCGGGCGCGGTCTACGTCGGCCTGGGGCTGGCCGCTGCAGTTCCTTCTGGGTGACGGTGGGCCCCACCCGCGAGAGCCGGCCTGTTCAGTAACTTTGCCCACAGAGCCCCCGTACAACGGGCATGGACCTCAACGTAGGAACCCGAGGGTGGGAGCGTCCCGCACTAGCGGCTGCCCTCATCGTCGCGTGCGGAGGCACGCCGACGGAAGCGGTCGACACGGATCCGGCATGCGCGCTGCCCACTGAGCTCGGCTCGATCTCGGTCTTCGAGAACGTGTCGTTGGTCTCGTACGCAACCGGCGCCGTGCAGGACGGACAGAGCGTCGTAATCCGCGAAGGTCGTATCGAGGTCATGGGTGCAGACGGTGAGGTCCAAGTACCCGAAGGCGCGACGTCGGTCCCCGGATGCGGGCGCTTCCTCGTGCCCGGTTTGGCGGACATGCACGTCCACCTTTCGCGGGCCGATCTACCGTCGTACCTGGACGCGGGCGTGACCACAGTCCGTAATCTGTGGGGCTTCCCGGACTTGCTGGCCATGAAGCAGGAGATCGAGTCGGGGACCCTCGACGGTCCCTCGATCGCCGTCATCAGCTCCGGCTTGGACGGGACCCCGGAAAAGTGGCCCTTCACGCAGCTCGTGATGGAGGCAGAAGATGCCTCCCCGGTCATCGAAGCGCAGGTCGCTCATGGCTACTCGACGCTCAAGCTCTACTCGGACCTCCGGTCGGAACCCTTCGACGCTATCGTCGAGGATGCCCGCGCCCGAGGGCTCGAGTACGGCGGGCACGTGCCGCACCGCGTCGGGCTCACTCGCGCCCTCGACGCCGGCTACCGGTTCATTGAGCACCTTAGCGGCTACGAGGTGGTACTCAATCCTGGCGGTCCTCGTGGTGCGTTCGCCTGGAGAACGATCGATGAATCCGCCATCGAGGGTCTGGTGGCTCAGACCGTCGCCGCTGGTACGTGGAACAGCCCGACGCTCGAGATCTTTGCCCAGATCGCCAACGGCGAGGCCGCGGTTGTGGAAAACCGCCGAGCTTTCGTTCACGCCCTGCATGAAGCGGGTGCACCGCTACTGGTGGGTACCGACTCGGGGATTGGTCGGACGCAGCCGGGCGTGTCGCTGCACAAGGAGATCGCCCAGTTCGTCGCCGCAGGCATCCCGGTACGTGAGGTACTCCGGATAGCCACGGAAGAGGCGGCGCGGTTCCTGGGCGCAGGCGACGACATCGGGCGCGTCGACGTTGGATTCGCAGCTGATCTCCTGCTGGTCCGCGAAAACCCCATCGACGACGTGACCTCGCTGGCCGATCCCGTGGCCGTCTTGGTTCGCGGCCAGCGGGTGCGCTAGGGTCTTCCACCATCTTCACCCCCGCCGTATCGTCGCATCCGATCTTCCGTCGATACACGAGGACATGCCACATGAACGTCCAGACCCCGACCTGCGCACTGATCGCTCTCTCCGTGCTCGCCTTCGCCGCTGCGCCCGCGGAAGGCCAGGTCCTCCAGATGCCTCTGCCTCCGCTACCCGACGACCAGGAGATGCTCGTCCTCGAAGTGGATCTGGCCCCAGGACAGTCGTCTCAGCCCCACCGGCACCATGGGCACGTCTTCGTCTACGTCCTCGAGGGCACGGTGAACATGCAGGTGGAGGGAGGTGAGCTCATGACGCTTACGCCCGGGGAGATGTTCTACGAGAATCCCGACGACATCCATACTGTGTCGGCGAACGCCAGTGACTCCGAGCCCGCGCGGATCCTGGTTCACCTCATCAAGACGGTGGGTGCCCCGGTAACGACACCCGCAGGGCGGTAGGTGCGTCCCTCAGCCGTTCCGACGCTCGATCCGGTACGCGCCGGGCGTACGACCCATCTGACGCCGGAAGTGACGCGTGAGGTGCGACTGATCGTAGAAGCCTGCATCCACTGCGACCATCGACAGCGGGGCCTCGGTAGAGCGTAGCTGCTCCGCCGCCCACTGGATCCGAAGTCTCCGCTGGTATCTCCCCAGGGGGACTCCGAAGTGTGTGCGGAAGGCCCGGGCCAGCCGGCTGGCGTCCACTCCGACGACTCCTGCGATCTCGGCGATCTCCAGGCTGTCTCGGAAGCGGTCGTGCACGAGATCGCGGGCCGCCACCAGCCACCCGGGCATCGGTCGCCCACCGTCCGTGGTGCTGCGGGCGCGCAGGGCGATGGCCAGCGCCTCCAGGGCGAGCCCGTGAAGCGTGAGCCGCGACGGACCGTCGACCTCCTTCATCTCGGAGAGCATGCGACGGGCCAGACCGGTGACGCCCGCGTGTCGGAGGTGGTTCACCTCATCGAGTAGAGGCGCACATGGTCCGAGGATCGTCTCATCTGCCTCAGGCAGGATCGCGAGAACCCGGGAGCCACGATCGCCCACCCGATTCTCGTGCACTTCGCCGGCCGGTTCCGTCCAGATCGTCGTCACGTCGCATTCGAGGGCATGACGGCTCATGCGGGAGTCGATGCTCCCTTCGATCGCGACGGCGAAGACGGCCCGATCGTGCGTGTGCCGGCAGAGGTCGGCTCCGGGAGGGAACCAGACGTCGCTGACCTGCAACCCCGGGAGGTCCACCGTGTGGAACCGGGGGCTGCCCAGGGAGATGGGGTCGGGTAGTCGAGTCATGGGTCGGGCGGGTCGTGAGCTGAGGCTTCCAATGGTACGGGGGACGCGGAGCAGGCTTTCTTGGCCGCACGGCCGTGGCTGCCCACGAGAGCACTTCGGATCGCAGGATCGGTTTCGTACAACGGGCGAAGTTTCGTGCAAGACCGAGCGGGCCGGGTCCGGATAGCGTTGACTCCCTACTCATCTCGATATGGAGGATGTCATGCGCTCTCTCGTGTCTGCAATCATCGCAGCAACCAGCCTCGTCGTAGCCGTCGGTTGCGATTCTATCTCAACTGAGGACTCGTTCGGCCCGGACCTGAGTGTCGTCGGTGGTGAGCTGGCCCATGCTTCCGGCGGCGGCCAGTACCTCGTGACACTGGGGAGCGAGGAACTCCCTGGACGGTTCTCGTTCACCGCCAACCATCTCCCGAACGGCAAGACCACGGGTCAGCTCCGATACGTCATCGACCTCTTCGGCGAGCACGTCGAGTTCCACGGTCGAGTGACGTGCCTGACGGTCGCCGAGGAGGATGGCCGCGCCTGGATCGGGGGTGAGATCACCCGGAACTCATCGGTGGCTGAGCCCTATGTCAGCGGGGAGATCTTCGAGCCTGGGAAAGACATCTGGTTCCGGGTTCTGGATTCCGGCGAGGGCGCTGCAGCGGTGGATCGGACGACGTTCGTCGGCTTCGAGGGTGGTGGCGGCATCATCACGTCTCAGGAGTACTGTGACGCCGCGATTTGGCCGGACGACAACGCTCGCACGTGGCCCGTGACCGCAGGCAACATCCAGGTTCGCTGACCTGGACCTCCGCGGACCCATGGGGGGAGCGCCGACACAGGCATGCCTAGTGTCGAGCTTCCAGTTGCCCCGTACCCTCCCCGGCGAGCTTTGGGGAGGGTCGGGCAGCATGGAATCGGCCCAGCCCTTGAATGAAGCCGCTTCGTTCAGCGTCTTCCCCGGCCGCCGTGATCGAGGGCTCCGCTCGCTGGCGCCCCGGCGCCGGTGCTACCATACGAGAGCGAGTCGGTCGATATCGGCTTGAGGGTGGACGGATAGACTTCACCGGAGGGTGAACCAATGGCCGACGAGGAATCTCGCGGGATGGTGATGAAGGTCTCTCTTTGGGTCGTGACGGTCGTGGCCTCCCTCGCCATGCTGGCTGCAGGAGCGTCGAAGTTCCTGGCGGCCCCGATGTGGGACGAGCTCTTCATCCAATGGGGCTACGGCGTAGGCTTCAAGACCCTCATCGGGATCGTCGAGATCGTGGGTGCGCTGGCACTCCTAGCCCCACGAGTGGCTTCGTACGCGGGCCTGGTGATTTGTGTCGTGATGCTCGGGGCCATCTACACGGTTTGGTCGAACCAGAGCGATCTCGGGTACGTGGCCAGTGTCCTCAACCTCACCCTCTTCGGGATCGTGGCCGTGGCACGCTGGAATGGGCGCTGGACGCCGGGGGGCTGACGAACCGGAGGCGCGCTCGGACCTCGTCGCCGCCTCGCGCCGGAATGGAAGGCGCTCCTCGACGACAGTCGCCGCAGAAACCGGCTGACAACGTGACTCTTTCGAAGGAGCCCCCCTCGTCCCGAAGTTAGAAGTACGGTGTGAAGTGTCATGCCCCCCCAGACAATTTCCTGATGCGTCCGATCCTGCCCCCCCACGGGACCGGCACTCGCTCGTACGGAGGTCGACTCCTCCCGAGAGTTTGGTTCCGGCGTCCGACCCTGCACGGCACCGCCAAGGCCGGTGTCATCGTCGCCCTGGCGATCGTCTCGACCGTGGTGCTGGTCATTCCGGCCGTGTTCGCGGTCACACCCATTGCGCCCGAGGCCGAGGCGATCACCCTGTGCCTGCCCGGCATCGGTCCGATCCAGCGCTTCACTGACGACCTGCAGGGCGAGCGCGAAGAGCGGGCGTACATCCACGAGAGTGTGCACGCTCAGCAGTGCCGGAGCTTCGGGGCGACGTGGTTCAACCAGCGCATCTCCAGGCCCGAGGGACGGCTGACCCTGGAGGCCCAGGCGCTCTGTGCCGAGGCGGCGATGCTGACCATCCGCGGAGCCGATCGAGCCCGGGTTTCTGAACAGGTGGTCGAAGCGCTGGCCAGCGAGTACTTCAGCGAGAGCGATCTCCGCCGAGGAGCGATCATCGCCGAGGTCGACGGCGCCTGCAGGGCCATGATGGGCGACTGAGCCCCCCTGAGATGCTCGAGGTCTTCGACCCCCGTGGCCTCCGCGTGAGGCGAACCATGTTGAGGGGAGAAACGACCGCGCACCTGTCACTCGAGTCACCCCAGTAGGGTCCCCACGAGCGACTCTGGCAGCGCAAGGTCGCTACACACCCAACTCCTGCGTCCGCTGCACCCAGCGCGCCACGTCGCTGCTGGAGAGGATCCCGGCCAGCGTCCCGTTGGAGATCACGAGGAGGCGTCGCGAGTCGGCATCGCGCATCTGGTCCATGGCCTCCAGCATCGGTTGATCCGGCGACACGACCGGGACAGTGTCGATTTCGAGCATGATCTGGAACACCCGTCGCCTCGGCCACTCCTTTCGATCCAGCGCCTTCACCTGATCGAGCGTCACGAGGCCGACGGTCCGTCCTCCGTCCACCACGGGGAAGGACTGGTAGCGTCGCAGGAGGAGGTGCTCGTCCACGAGCGCCTGGACCGTGAGGTCGGGTGAGACGGTCTGAGGGTCGTCCGACATCAGCTCACGAACGCGAACGCCTTCTAGGGCCACACGGAAGAGGTGCTGCCGGTACGACATCCCCGCGGCTCCGGTAAGGAACCAGCCGATGAAGACCATCCAAAGGCCTCCGAGCACGGCGCCACCGAAGGTCTGTAAGAAGCCCAAGGCCATGAGGGCGTATCCGAGCCACCGGCCGCCGGCCGACGCCCAGCGGGTGGCCTTGGTCACGTCGCCCGTGGCCTGCCAAGCCATCGCACGGAACAGCCGCCCGCCATCCAGCGGGAATCCGGGCAGCAGGTTGAAGACCGCGAGCAATACGTTGATGTAGCCCAGGTAGTAGGCGACCCGCGTCACCTCCAGCGGCCACCCGGCCAGGCCACCCGCCCACTCGATGCCGAAGAAGAGCGCCCCGAGGGCGAAGCTCATGAGGGGCCCGACGCCGGCGATCAGGAGCTCGTCGACGGGCTCCTCCGACTCGAGCTTGGTGTGCGCCATCCCCCCGAAAATGAAGAGGGTGATGCCTTCTACCTCGATCCCCTTGGCCCGCGCCATCACCGAGTGCGAAAGCTCGTGGGCCAGGAGCGACGCGAAGAAGAGCAGCGTCGCAACGGTGCCCATCGCGAGGTAGACGCCGTCGCTCCGATCCGGCAGTTCGTTGGGAAAGAAGCCCGCGGTAAGCGACCAAAGGACCAGGAAGAAGATGACGAACCAGGAGTGATCTATCCGGATCTCAAAGCCGAGGACCGATCCGAGCCGGAATCCACTGCCCATGACTGCTCCTTCCCGCGAGAGGCCGACCTGCTCCGGGTCACTTACCCTCGGTGGCTGACCCGTTCCCAGGGCCGAGTGGTTCGGTCGTACGACGGTGGCCCGGGCGGTGGTGCGAGGGGCCGCGCGCCCCTACCGTGTCCCCGACAACCGACCGTCCCATCAGGAGCCTGAATGTCACTCCTCAGCCCCCGTAGCCCTCGCACCGTCCCACCGTGTTTCGCCTTCGCGCTGGGCGGCGTCCTGTCCCTGTCGCTCGCGGCCGCTCCGCCTGCCTCCGCTCAGACATACTGGCCCGGGACCGGCTACGATTGGGAGCGCCGTGACCCGGTCGCCATGGGCCTCGACGCCCAGCTGATCCAGGAGGCGGTGGACATCGCGATCGCCGGAGAGTCGACATCGCCGCGCGACCTGGCGCTGAACCACCAGATGACGTTCGGGCGGGAGCCTCACGGCGAGCCGGTGGGTCCGTTCACCGTACGCGGCCCGCAGAGTGGGCTCGTCGTGTACAAGGGCTACATCGTCGCCGAGTGGGGTGATCCCCACAAAGTGGACATGACGTTCAGCGTGTCGAAGAGCTTCCTGTCCACGACGGTTGGACTGGCCTACGACCGCGGCCTCATCGCCGACGTGGACGATCCCGTGCGGCTGTACATGCCTCCGGTCGTCCTCGATCACGGAGACGGCGAGCCCGGTGACGAGAGCGGTCGGCGCTCCAAGCTGCTCTTCGAATCCGAGCACAACCGGATGATCACCTGGGACCATCTGCTTCGGCAGACCAGCGACTGGGAGGGAACGCTGTGGGGCAAGCCGGAGTGGGCCGACCGTCCCGATGATGATCGCTCCACCTGGGGGACCCGCGCTCGCTTCGAGCCGGGGACCGCCTACGAGTACAACGACACACGCGTGAACCTCCTCGCCCTGGCCGCGACGAGCGTGTGGCGTCGTCCGCTTCCGGAGGTTCTGCGCGAGGAGGTCATGGACCCCATCGGTGCCACGAACACGTGGAGGTGGTATGGCTACGACAACTCGTGGATCACCCTCGACGGGAGCATGGTCCAGGTCGTGAGTGGGGGCGGGCACTGGGGTGGCGGTATGCACATCAACGCGTTCGACCAGGCTCGTTTCGGTCTTTTCACGATGCACCGGGGCATGTGGAACGGAAAGCGCATCTTGTCGGAGGCATGGTTCGACATGGCCACGGCGCCGGGGACCGTGAACGAGGGGTACGGCTTCATGAACTTCTCTCTCAACACCGGCCAGCGTCGCTACGAGCGTGCGCCCGTCAACACATGGACACACACCGGTGCGGGATCGAACCTCATCTACGTCGACCCGGCCAACGAGTTGGTCATCGTCGCGCGATGGATTCGTGGTGGGGCCTTCGGCGACACCGTCCACCGGGTCCTGGACGCCATGGGTGCCGCAGCCGTGAGGAGGTGACGGCGTGGGGAATGGAGGCGCGGCGCCAGACCGTACTCTGAGTCGCCGTCAGGCGGTGCGAGCCGGCTTGGGTGCTGTTGCGGCGTTGGCTGCGCGTCCTGTGGCGGGCCTGGCCGCCGAAGTCGAGGCTGCCTGTCAGGAGGCGGTCATGATTCGTCGGCCAATTCCTTCGACTGGGGAAGAGATCCCCGTCGTCGGTCTCGGCACGTGGCAGACCTTCGACGTGGGCTCCGACGCGGGAGAACGCGCCGCGCTACGTTCGGTCCTCCGCTCCTTCGAGGCCCTCGGCGGCACCGTCGTGGACTCGTCGCCCATGTACGGCACATCGCAGGCCGTCCTCGGTGATCTCGCCGCAGAGACTGGGCTGCTCGGCGACCTCTGGGTGGCCACCAAGGTGTGGATCCAGGGACGGCAGGAAGGCATCGAGCAGATGGAGGAGAGCATGGGCGAACTCCGGAGCCCCCGCATCGAGCTCATGCAGGTCCACAACCTCGTCGACGTCGCCGATCACCTCGACACGCTGGAGGCGTGGAAGGCCGAGGGTCGGATCCGCTACATCGGAATCACGACGTCCTCGAGTCGGCAGTACCGCGAGATGGAGGCGCTCCTCGATGACGAGCGCCTCGACTTCGTCCAGGTGAACTACAGCCTCGCGGAGCGTGAGTCTGCGGAACGTGTGCTTCCCAAGGCCGCCGATCGGGGCGTCGCGGTCATGGTGAACCGACCCTTCGCCGGGGGGCGACTCTTTCGGGAGCTCGGCCGGCAGCCGTTACCCGACTGGGCGGGCGAGATCGATGCTACGGCGTGGAGTCAGATCTTCCTCAAGTACATCCTCTCGCACCCGGCCATCACGGTGGCCATACCCGCGACGTCGGATCCGGACCACCTGCGGGAGAACATGGGCGGGGGCGTCGGTCGGCTGCCGGACGGAGATCTGCGAGCCCGAATGGAGCGGCTCCTCGACGACTGAGTCCTCGACCGAAGCCGACTGGGGAAGAACAACGGGAGGGTGCGACTCTGGTCAGGCTCCGAACTGCTTGAGGTGATGGTCGGCGTGCTTGTACGCCCAGCGCTGCCACTCCCAGGTAGTCAGAGGACCGAAAGCCGGGTGGGTTGGCGTCTCGGCCGAGACGTTCCATGCGGCCATCTTCTCGAGGCCGGCGATCACACGGTCCCGTAGGTCGTCGAAGTCCTCCACTGACACCTCGACGCTCGCGGGATCGTTGGGATTCGGGATGCTCTTTGGCCACGGGAGGGGAACCCGGAACGCCACGAACCTGATGACCTTCGAGTACCTCTCAGACCAGGCAGTCTGCGGCTCACCGCCCCGTAGGACCCACTCCATGGAGCCGGCGAGGTGCGACAGCGCTTGCTGCACGTTCATCATTCCCCACTGGCGAGGAGCGTCGGGCGTCAGGCTCCTGACGCGATCGGTGAGCCGAGTCAGCGTCTTGGGATTGCCGACGGTCTTCATGGGTTCCCTCCGGGGTCAGCCGCCAACCTCCATGGAGTGCTACCCGGCGCGCAAGGGGAATGGGCGCCGTGCGATGGAGGCGCGGGACTGTGGTTTCCCGCCCGCTCAGTTCGCTCCCGCGGGCACCAGCCGCAGCCAGAGCTGCGGGGCCGGAGCGTCCATCGTGGGATCGGCTACGGGGTAGGGGAGCAGATCGACGAGGCGGAGCGTGTAGGAGGCGATGCCGACCTCCGTCGGCTCGAGGCGCGTGTGGAGTCGAGCCTCATTCGCCTGGCCGCCCGTGATCACATGGACGGCCACCTCCGCGTCCCCCTCCCACACGCACGTCGCCCCGACCGGACAGCGGGAGTCAGCGACGACCCGGAGGAACTGGACTCTGATGCCGGTGGCCTGGAAGACGACGGACTCGCCGAGTTCGAGGACCGCCGTATCGCCCAAGGCGAGGTGGTGCACTCCGGTGATGGCCGGATTCGGGTCCGGTGTGTTGGTGGGATCAGTCGTGCTGGCGCCGCATGCCACCATGACAGCGAGGGCCAGTAGGTAGATGAGGTGGATTCGGATCGTGGTGGTCATGGAGGTGGGTTGCGCGGAGACGACGGACGTACGCCCTGGATCATCCAAACCGGCGGGCGTCGCCTCGGTCTCGCCGGTCGGACGTTGAACGAGTGGTGCGGGTCGCGCGTGACACCAACTTCGTGGCACTCGCTTGTGCCGCACCGGGCACTTTCGCGACTATGGCGACCCCACCCTCTCCACGGAGCTAGAACGATGAAGCACTACGGAGCCGCCGAACTGGCGGCCAGCTTTCGCACGGTACGCAGCAACACGCTTCTCGCCGCCCGGGACATCCCCGCCGAGCAGTACGATTTCAGCCCCGCAGACGGCTTCATGACGGTGGAGAAGCTGCTGACCCACATCGCCTACGGGCACGCCTTCCAGTACCAGTTGCACGCCGTGGACAAGCTCTCCCACATGGGTGAGATGGATTGGCAGAGTCTCATGGCCGAGATGCAGGCGAAGCAGGCCGAGTCGAGAAGCAAGGACGAGGTCATCGCGCTTCTCGAAGAGAAGGGGGAAGTCTGGGCCGGTTTCGTGGAGGGCGTCTCCGACGACTTCCTCGCCGAGGCGGTCGAGTTCCCCGAGGAGTTCGGGCAGCCGGCGAAGAGCCGACTCGAGATGCTCCTCTCGGTGAAGGAGCACGAGATGCACCATCGTGGGCAGCTCATGCTCACCCAACGGATTCTGGGCATCGTCCCCCACCTCACCCGGCAGCGAGAAGCCAGGATGAAGGAGATGCAGGAGCAGGGCGCCGACTGACCCCACCCGGGCCCCCCGACGGCCTGTTCAGGGGGCCCGGATGTGGTCTCCGAAGAAGAGGGCGTTGAGGAAGAGCCGGTTCGTGCCTCGCCAGTAGCCCCGGAAGTTCGGGTTGTCCACGAGGAGTACGACGCTGCCACCGCCGAGTCGATCGGCGAGGACGGACGGCGAGCCCGCGAGTCGGGCCTCGTTCTCATCGGAGATATACCCGCTGAGGTGGGGAGCGTCGGTGAGTTGGGCGACGGTGCCGTAGGGGTTCTCACTTGGCTCGAAGAAGTAGGCGTGGTCGCGCCACACGGGCAGGAAGCGTCGCTGGTAGCCCCATCCCAGCGGGTGAGACAGATCGAGGTCGGTGGCCCAGATGGAGCCGCCGATAGACTGGGCCCCCGAGAGCTCGCCGGCGACCTCGTAGTCCCTGCGCGGTGCCTCGACGGTCTCTTCCCCGACTCGCCGCCCGAGGCCAGGCGCTCCGATGTTGGGCGCGAGCCCGTTCTGAGCCGCCCAGGCCGCGGCACCTCGAACGGCCACCAGCGTGCCGCCGCCACGGATCCACCGGCGGAGAGCCTCCAGTCGGTCACCCTGGAGGAAGCTCATGTTGCCCGTTACGAGGACCAGCACGTCGTAACGTGACCAGTCCACCCGGCCCATGTCGCCGACGTCGACCTTGCTCACCGCCATCCCGATTCGCTGGTCGAGGAGATGCCAGAGCTGACCGGCTTCGTACGACGAGAGCCCGTCGCCGATGGGCATGAGCACGCGAGGCGCCCGGACGGGGAGGAAGGACCGGCTCCCCAGGTCGGGCGTGTCCACCGCCCAGCCCGACTCCGCGGCGTGGATGGGCACGCCGAGCTCCTGTGCCACCTGGGACACTGCGGAGTGAAGGGCGTCGGCATCCAGCGTCTGGATCGCGACAGGCATGGAGATGGCGCCCCGGCCGAAGTCCACGGTGCCCGACGTCGTCCTCACGGTGAGGGGCCGGGAGGCCACTTCGGCTCGCACACCCCGGGACTGAAGGGCGTGGAGCGCCCGCGGGGATTCGGAAAGCCGCCAGTCCATGAGGTAGGCGATTCCGCTCCTGGCCACTGGCGGTGCGACTCGGTCGGGGGCTCGGGTGACCGGAGGACCGAGCTCGGGCATTCCCCCGCGGATCTCGCCATCGGGGATCCCGTAGGCCAGGCTCAACGTCCACGTCGAGGCGTCGTAGAAGACGCTGTCGGCGAAGGTGTCGGTCCGCTCGAAGACCGAGCGCGCCAGGAGGTGCATGGGCTGAGACGAGGGGACGACCCATGCCGAACCAGGCTCGAAGGCACGGCCATCGACGGCGGTGGCCTCGGCCAGCTCACGCACCTCGATACGGTGGCGGAGCAGGAGGTCGATGAAGTCGCGGTTGAGCGTCCAGTCCACCGGGTCCCCGAAGATCCAACCGTCGGCCCCGTACGCACGGGCTTCGGCTGGCGCATCGGCGAAGAACTGCCTCTGGTAGCTCCGCATGGCGGCGCGCTCCTCCATGGCCACGCGCACGGTGGTCATGGCGGTGCGGAGGTGGTTCCGGATGCCGAAGGCGAAGGCGAGGACGCCGTGGTGGCTGCTCTCCTGTATATGGCCCCGGGCGCTGGCCTGCTCGAACACCAGACCCAGCCCACCAAGGAAGTTGGGGTAGGTGGAGCCGTAGCCAGGATACGAGTTGTCGTAGACCTCACGGGTGAAGTAGAGTGAACCGATATCGTCCAGGGTCTCCGCCCAATCGTCGGCGAAGCGCATTGTGATGTCGGTGTAGATGCGCTCGGGGAGGAGGGGATTCCACGAGCCCACCGGCTCGCTGGGCTCGAAGAAATAGGTGCTGTTGGCCCCCATCTCGTGGTAGTCGGTGACGAGGTTCGGGCGCCACCGTTGGTGGAACGCGATGCGCGCCTTGCTCTCCGGGTTCACCAACGGGAACCAGTCCCGGTTCAGGTCGAACCAGTAGTGATTGGTCCGCCCGCCGGGCCAGACTTCGTTGTGCTCACGGTCCAGGGGGTCGGCGACGAAAGGCTCGGCCCGGTGCATGTTCGCCCAGTGGGTGTGGCGGTCGCGCCCATCCGGGTTGAGGTTCGGCTCGATGTGGTAGACACCGTTGGCGAGGTGGTCCTCGACCTCTCCCGTTCCCGCGACGAGCCAGTAGGCTGTGAGCAGCGCCGCTTCGGCGGAGGACGTCTCGTTGCCGTGGACCCCGTAACCCAGATGGAGGATGAGGGGGATCTCGTTGGCGGCTGCGGCGTCGATCTCGCCGCGGGAGGCGGCGAGATGGCTTGTCCGGATTTCCTCGAGGCGCCCATGGTTGGCCGGTGACGTCACGGTCAGGACCGGCATCGGCCGATGCTCGAACGTCATGCCGATCTCCTGGTACGTCGCCCGCTCCGAGAGCCGCGCCAGTTCTTGCATGTACGCGACGATCCGGTCGTGCCGCGTGTGGTAGCTCCCAATGGGATAGCCGAGGAACTCCGCAGGCGAGGGGATCCCGGGCTCGAACGTGGTTCCCGCCGGGAAGTAGTAGTCGAGGCCTCGTGTCGCCGCGTCGGATTGCGCCTGGAGGAGCTGTTGGGCCGTCGCGCCGGTGGAGGTCAGAGCGAGGGCCGAGAGGACGATGAGGAATGGACGCGCGGTGCGTTTCATGGATCGAGTCGACGGAGAAGAGTGGATCGTCGGGTCGATCCTGACGCATCGCGGCGAGCCCGTCCAGCCCCCCAGGCGGAGGGCAGGTCCGCAACATCTTGGCCCCGGCGTCGTACGGAGTCGCGACGAGATCGAGCCGGAACCGTCGACGCTGACCGCGATGGGGGTTCGTCGGTGGTGAAGCCCGGGAGGTAGACGTGGGTCGTGTGAGCATCCTGGAGGGACGGCGGCGAATGTGGCGAGAAGTCGTGCCTCGCATGACGTGTGTCGTCTTCCTTCATCTCGCGGCCATCGGATGCCTCGACGCCACGACCCGGACGCCTCCCAGGTTGGACGAGGCCGACCATCGCATCCTCTTCATCGGCAACTCGCTGACCTACACCAACGACCTGCCTGGGGCCGTCGCCACGGTTGCGGGTGCCCTGGGTCACGATGTCGCCGTCGCTTCGGTGGCGCGACCCAACTTCGCCCTCGAGGACCACTGGTTCACGGGAATCGCTGCGGTCATCAACGACCTGGCTCCAGACGTCGTGGTGATGCAGCAGGGGCCATCGTCCTTGCCCGAGAACCAGGAGCACCTGGCCCTTTGGGCTGACTCACTGAGTGGGCTCGTCCGCGATGTCGGTGGTGAGCCGGCGCTGCTCATGGTGTGGCCGTCCCTCTCCCGCAGCCACGCCTTCGACGACGTGCGCGACGCGTATATGGAGGCCGCGGAGCGGGTGGATGGCCACTTCTTCCCGGCAGGTGAGGCTCTGCGGGCTCTCCATGATTCGTATCCGGAGTTCTCACCCTACGGGTCCGACGGCTTTCACCCCAGCGACTATGGCACCGTGGTGGCGGCCTACGTGCTGGTGAGCACCTACTTCGAAGAGACGGTGAGCGGCCTTCCGGGACGGTTGGAGGCAGCCAACGACGGACGAGTGGTCGACCTGTTGCTCGACGAAGCCACCGCGCTTCAGACTGTCGCGGATTCGGTGGTAGCCGCCTGGCGCTAGGCAGACGCCACCTTCTCCGCACCGGCTCGGCCAGCGGTTCGGCGCGAGCTATTCGCTGCGCAGCGCCACGTTCGGATCCACCCCCGTCGCCTTCTGCGCCGGGACGAGGCTCGCGACCACGCCGACACCCAGGGTGAGAAGTATGACGGAGCCGAAGACCGAGGGGTCTCGCGGGTTCACGCCGAACATGAGGAAGCCGAGGAGATTCGAGAGGGCCCCGGCGAGGACAAGGCCGATGATCAGCCCAATGGCGATCTGCGTCAGGCCCTGGCGGAGGACGAGCTTCAGGACCTGGTTTCGACCGGCGCCCAGGGCCATGCGGATGCCCATCTCCTGCGTTCTTCGACTCACCGAGAACGACAGAACCCCATACAGCCCTGCCGAGGCCATGAAGAGGGCCACGGCCCCGAAGATCACGAAGATCGAACCGAAGACGCCGTAGAACCACGACGACCGCTCGGCGGCTTCGGCGATGGTTCGCACGTCGTAGAGAGGTATATCGGCATCGACGGTTCGGACGGCTTCCCGGAGGCTGGGGACGATGGTGGTTGGTTCGGTGCCAGGCCCCCCACGCGCGACGACGGTCACGAAGCTGGCATCGGCCTGGGCGATAGGGATGTAGTAGCCGTCAGGAGTTGAAGCGGGCGATCCCGGGGGACTGAACCCCTGCATCTGTAGATCTTCCACCACGCCGATGATGGTCGTCCACGGAATGGTGTCCGCGATCCCTGTCCGGAACTGCCGGCCCAGGGCGGAAGACCCCGGCCAGAAGCGTTGGACGAAGGACTCGTTGACCACCGCGACGCGCTCGGCGTCGTAATCGTGCTCGTCGCCGAGGGCCCGACCCTCGAGGAGTTCCGCTTCCATGAGCTCGAAGTAGTCTGGCGTGACCTGCTCGATGTGGGTCATGGGCCGATCGGTGGGCTCCGGGTACGTCTGACCCTCGAGCCGTATCCGCGTACCGCCGCTACCCACGCCCGGCACCCCCGTGGACAGAGCGACTCCCCCGACGCCGGGCGTCATGCGAGCCCGGTCCTGGAGGTCCTTCCAGAACTGCTGGCGATCGTCGCGGGTGGGGTAGTCTGCTTCGAAGAGGCCGACCCGACCGGTGATGTACGCCTCACTCTCGAATGGAAGCTCGAAGCTGCCGAGCTGCATCATGCTCTTCGTCATCAGTCCGGCTCCGACCAAGAGCGCCACGGAAAGCGCCACTTCCACCATGACCAGCGCCTTCCCGAGGCGGCCCGCCTTGAGACTGGACGATCCCCGGCCCTCGTCTTTGAGGATCTCGTTGACGTCGGCTCGCGATACCTGGTAGGCCGGCGCGGCGCCCGCCATGACGGCAGTGAGGAACGTGACGGCCACCGCGAAGAGTAGGACCGGGAAGTCGACTTCGAACGTGACGAAATACGGTCGGCCGGTGAGGGCCGGGTCCGTGGCCTGATCGAACAGGTCGACGGCTCCGAAGGCGAGGGCGGTTCCTAGTGCGGCGCCCGCCGCCGCCAGCACGATTCCCTCGGCCATGAATGGGGCGATGACCCGCCAACGTCCGGCACCCATGGCGACACGGACGCCGGCCTCTCGCATCCGTGTGGCGGCCCGAGCCAGTAGCAGGTTGGCCACGTTGGCGCATGCCACGAGCAGTACACAGAGCACGGCGATCATCATGGCGGTGAAGACCAGGGTGATTTCGCCGCCGTTCTGCTGCTGGGACACGGTGATGAAACGGGCGGAGATCCCCTCGTACTCGTCCGGCCACTCCTGGGCGAGCTGATCGGCGATGCGAGCGACTTCGAGATTGGCCTGATCCCAACTCCCGTCTCGGGCCAGGCGGCCCATGACCCAGAAGAACCGACCCTCGCCCCGGACAGCGCCTCTGAGATCTTCGTCGGTGGTGATCCACAGGTCGTGGTTCGACGGCCACTTGAAGCCCTCGGGCATGACACCGACCACGGTGCCCTGCCGACCGTTCACCCGCACGGACCTACCCACCACGGCAGGGTCCAGAGCGTACCGATCGCGCCATACGTGGTGACCGAGGAGGACCGCCGGAGGCGAGCCGGGGTCGTCCTCACCCGCCACGAAGGAGCGACCGACGACGGGCTCGATGCCGAGAAGGTCGAAGGTGTTGGCCGTGACCCATGCCCCCTGATACCGGTCGGGGTCCTGGTCGTCGGCCAGATTCACGGTTCCGCCGTAGTAGCCCAGAAGACCCTCGAAGGAGCGGGCTCGCTCCCTGAAGTCCAGCAGGTCGTGGCCTCGCATGGGATCGTCGTCGGGTTCGCCCGACCGCATGTCAACGCGGGAGAGGACGCCGACCCGATCGGCCTCGGGCACGTCCAAACCCCGGAACATCACGCCGTAGACCAGCGAGAACATGCTGGTGGAAAGCCCGATCCCGAGGGCGAGGATGATCACGGACACTGTCGCCGACCCAGGCTGCTTGGCGAGTGCACGAGCCGCAGCCCTGAGGTCGTTGAGTAACGCGTCCATGGCCCCCCTCCCATCAGGCGATGCCGACACGGGCTTCATGAACGGTCGGCCGACGCGACTACCTACGGGGAAGCGTCGGGCCCGGTTTCGGACGGGGCTGGTGCGGCTTGCCATATGATCATTTCAAGCATATGGTTGAAACGATCATATCGCGGGGTCCACCGCGACTCCGGGTTTCCTGGTCGCCAACGCTCGTCTTCGAGGGCAGCCTCATGACCGACTCTGCGATCGAACAACTCCTCCCCCTGAAGGCCGTGGATTTTCACATCCTCTGGGTGCTCTCCGAGGGCGATCTCCATGGCTACGGTCTCGTGAAGGAGATCGAGGCCCGCAGCGATGGACATGTGATGCTGGAGCCGGGCAACCTGTATCGATATGTCCGCCGCCTCGTAGACGAGGGTCTGGTGGAGCCGGGTGACCGCGAGGCCGCCCGTACCACCGGACGTCGGCGACGGTACTACCGGGCGACCGCCCTGGGTCGAAAGGTGCTGGCAGCAGAGACGGCTCGAATGCGCTCGGTCGTCGATGCGGTGGACATGAGCCTCGGCTCGGAGGTCTGAGGTGAGCGAGGACCGCGGCGCCCTGCGATCCGAACGGATCTACCGATGGCTTCTGCGCCTCTACCCGGAGTCGTTCCGGGATCGCTTCGGCGAGGATGCCACC
The DNA here is from genome assembly GCA_013002885.1 of Gemmatimonadota bacterium. Taxonomy (GTDB): domain Bacteria; phylum Gemmatimonadota; class Gemmatimonadetes; order Longimicrobiales; family Gaopeijiaceae; genus UBA2589. The sequence goes on from JABDLS010000093.1 coordinate 18,955, forward strand.
GAGCTCTTCACCGATCATCTGGCCGAGGCACGAGGGGCAGGGCGTGTGAGCGTCGTCATGTTTTGGGTCCGAACCGTTGCCAACGTCTTCGTTCACGGAGCCCTCGAACGCCTCTCCGACCTTCGGACCCGAGGCGTGAGCGATGCGTTCTCCACCTTCCGGCACGCCCTACGTCAGTGCCGGCGCGCTCCGGTGCTCTCGGGTGCCGTCGTGCTGACGCTGGCCCTGGGGATCGGCGCCAATGTCGCACTATTCGGACTCATTCGCGGCGTCCTGCTCCGCCCGCTGCCGTATCCCGATGCGGACGAGCTCGTCCAGTTGTGGGAGACGGGGCCCGACACCGACGCCGAGCGTCTCGGTCCCTCGCCACTGAACTTCATCGACTGGGCGAGTGAAGCCGAGTCCTTCGAGTCCATGACCGCCTGGTACCTGACGTCAGGGACGTACCGGACCGAAGAGTGGGTCGAGGAGATCCGTTCCGCCCAGGTCACCGCCGACTTCTTCCGCACCCTCGGCGTAGAGCCTCTCATCGGACGCGGCTTCAGAACGGACGAGGTCACGGAGTATGGCCCCGTCGTCCTGAGCTACGGCATGTGGCGGCGGTTGTTCGGCGGTGACCCGACCGTCGTCGGGCAGTCCATCATCTCGAGTGGACGATCGTACCAGATCGTCGGCGTCATGCCGGCCGGCTTCAACTTCCCCGACCCGTCGGTGGAGACGTGGATAGCGTGGAGTCTCCCCGCCGTCTACTCCGACCGACCCGAGACGCGCACGTGGCGGTTCTTGAACGGGACGGCCCGACTCCGTGGCGATCGGACCCTGCAGTCGACGCGTGATGAGCTCGACGCCATCGCCGCATCCCTCGAGGATCGCTACCCCGAGTCCAACCGGGGATGGGGCGCCGAGGCGACGTCGCTTCACGAAGACACGGTGGGCGAGGTCAGGGCGACACTCTGGATCGCGTTTGTCGCGGTCGCTCTCGTGCTTCTTGTAGCCTGCACGAACGTCGCCAATCTCCTGCTGGCACGCGTCCCGAGGCGCATGGCGGAGGTCAGTCTACGGCAGGCCATCGGAGCGAGCCGTGGGCGCATTGCCGGGGAGCTCCTGGTCGAGAACCTCGTGCTCGGCGTCGTCGCGGCGGGGGTGGGGCTCGGTGTCGGTGCATTTCTCCTGGAGGGGCTCGTGGCGCTCGACGCCGGGGGCATTCCCCGGCTCTCCGAGGTGAGGATCGATGGTGCGGTCTTCGCCTTCGCTGCCCTCGC
>JABDLS010000104.1 GCA_013002885.1 Gemmatimonadota bacterium
GAGACCGACTCGAACTCGTAGCGTGCGAAGGCGGTGATGAGGGTCGCCCCGATCCCTCCGGCCCCTACCAGACCGATGATGGCCGACTCGCGAAAATTGATGTCGAGTCGGTAGAGGGTGAGGCCCAAGATGCGCGGCATGACCTGAGGCAGCACTGCGAAGGCGATGCGGCTGAGCCAGGGTGCGCCGGCCGCGGTAAGGGCCTCGACGGGGGCCGCGTCGATCTCCTCTACGGCCTCCGCCAGGAGCTTGCCGAGGAATCCGACGGTGGCCACTACGAGGGTCATGAACCCGGCGAACGCCCCGAAGCCGAACATCGCCACGAAGAGGATGGCCACCAGCACCTCGTGGAAGGCGCGGAAGAGGGCCAGCGCTCCACGGCACACTGCGTAGACGGGAGGTGGCACCAGGTTGCGGGAGGCTCCCAGACCGAAGGGGATGGACAGGACGAAGCCCGCCGCGGTGGCCGCCATCGTCATGGCCAGGCTCTCCACCAATCCTGCCCGGATGTCGGTCCACCGCGTCACGAAGTCCGGACGCAGCCAACCCCCGAAGAAGTCCACAGCCCGCGCCGCGCCTTCCGCCACTCGGACGGTGTCGACATCGATGGTGACGAAGGCCACGACGGCGTACACGGCCGCAGCCAGCCAGAGCAGCCAGCGTGTGGTGGCGCTGGCGATCCTCGGAGGGGGACGCCAGGCTCGGGCGGCCTCAGTCGACACGGCTCGTCTCGGAGCTGAGGCCGCCCACTTCGGGGTCCGGGTAGCCCAGCTCGGAGTCCGGTCCGCCCACGACGTACGACTCCACCGCCTCCTTGCCGTACACATCCGTCAGCACGGCATCGGTGAGGTCGGAGGCGGGACCGTCGAAGGCGATGCGTCCCTCGTGGAGCGCCAGGATGCGTGGACAGAAGCGCCGCGCGAGCGGCACGTCGTGAAGGTTGATGAGCGCGGCCAGCCCGCTCTCCCTGCACACCTCGGAGATCAGAGTCATGATCCGAACCGACGCCGCGGGGTCGAGGCTGGCGGTCGGCTCATCCACCAGGAGAAGGTCCGGATTCTGGATGAGGGCCCGGGCGATGCCGACGCGCTGCTTCTGTCCGCCTGACAGCTCGTCACCCCGCCGGTCCTCGAAGCCGTCCAGGCCCATGCGGTGAAGAAGTCGGAAAGCCTCGACGACGTCGGCCTCGTTGAAGCGACGACGAAGAGCCTGCCAGAACCCGGTCCGCCCGAGAGTCCCGCACAAGACGTTCTCCATGACGCTCAGACGGCCGACCAGGGCGTGCTCCTGGAAGATCATGCCCATCCGCCGACGTGCCGCCCGGAGATCGCTCGAGCCGAGGCTCGTCAGCTCGGTGCCACCCAGTCGAACCGATCCGGACGCAGGCTCCACCAGGCGCTGGATGGCGCGGAGGAGCGTGCTCTTTCCCGCCCCGGACGCGCCGATGAGGCCCACGATCTCCGTGGACCCTAGTGCGAAGGAGACACCCCGCAGAACATCCGCGCCAGCGCCGTAGCGAACCACCAGGTCTTCGACCTCGAGCACCGCATCGGGCCGGGCCGGATGCGTCATCGGCACCCCCAGCTCGTGCCCGAGGCGACATCGATGGTCCGGATCACCTCCCAGTGAACTTCGTAGGTGATGTCGATGAAGCCATCCTCCTCCTGAAACTCCTCGTCGAGTGCGCTCCCTTCCCACGGGAAGGTGCGGAAGGCGTCGGCCACCGCCTGGGCGAGTTCCGGCTCGAGGCGGTTCGAAACCCCGTACGCCGTGGTGGGAAACGACACCGACTGGTAGAGCACGCGCAGCTCGTCGCGGCTTCCGATGCCCCGAGCCAACACCTGATCGATGACCTGGTTGGCCACCGCCGCGGCCTCGTAGTCCCGCTGGAGAACGCCGAGTATGGAGTTGTCGTGCCGGCCCGAGAAGACGACGTCGAAGTCTTCGCTCGCCACCAGACCGAACTCGGCCTCGAGAAGGACCGAAGGAGCCTTGAAACCACTGTTCGAGGTCGGCGACGTGAACGCGAGGGATCGGCCGCGGAGGTCCTCCACCGTCTCGATGTCGCTGTCCCGATGGGTCAGGAGCTCCATCTCGTAGCCGAAGGTGCCGTCGGCCCGGGCCATCATGGCGAGGGGCCGGAAGCCGGCGCAGTTCACGGCGAGGGGGACGCTCCCCGTGTTGAAGCCCGCCACATGCAGCCGCCCGGCGCGCATGGCTTCGATCTGGGCCGCGTTGGATTGGACTGGAAAAAAGCGGACCTCGCGCTCGACCAGGGCTTCGAGGTGTTGCAGGAACGGCTCCCAGACACCCCGGAACTGGGCCGGGTCCTCCACCGGGGTGTAGGCGAAGATCAGGACGCGCGGGTCCAGCCGAAGGTGCTCGGGGGCGAAGTCGGCGACCAGATCCGCGTCCCGGTCGCAGTACCGGGCATCCAGGCTTCCCCGTTGGCAGTCCTCCACGAGGGGGCCAGAGCACGCCGCTGCCGCGGCGAGGGCCAGGGTCACGACCGACGGTGGCGGCATCCGGCGCACGGGCTCAGGAACCGCCCACGGATTCAAGGACCTCCCCGGGCCAGCCCTCTCGGGAAGAGATCCGGATTGTCGGTGATGATCCCGTCGACACCGAGCTCGGAGATGAAGTACGTCATCTCGTCTTCCACGGTAGCGAAGCCATCCCCCGGACTGCGGGCCCGAAACGTCCACGGCACCACCGTAAGACCGAGGTCGTGAGCGCGGTCGACGACTGTCGCGTCCGCCACGAGGAGATCCTTGGCGGGGCCGATGCCCGTCGCGAAGGCCGCCGCCCGGGTCAGCCCCTCGGGCGAAAGCCACTCCGCCGCCGCCTCGTCTCCGCCGATCAGGAGTGCCAGGGGAAGATCGGTGGCATGCTCGTTTCGAAGGAGTTCGAGACTGGCCGCGCTGAACGACTGGATGATGACTGGAGTGGTGGGGTCCTCGCGGGGCTCGTCCAGTCCGAGCTCGGCGAGCTCGGCCAGGAGCTGAGCTTCCATGTCGAAGCCGAGATCACCATACACCTCAGGGGCCTTGGTCTCGATGAAGAGGCCAGCTCGCCCGCGGGCGAGCTCCACCACTTCGCGGAAGGTCGGCACACGGGCGTCGGCGAAAGACGGGTCGAACCAGCTGCCGGCGTCGAGGGTTCGGATCTCGGCCAATGTGAAGTCGGCGGCCGGCCAGACATGGACCCTCTCACCCCGGACCTCGGCTTCCCGGAATCGATCCGGGAAAACGTCCTCGACATTCGTCGTCCGTTCGAGGGTCAGATCGTGAAGCGCGATGAGCACGCCGTCTCGTGTGATCTGCAGGTCCGGCTCGATGTAGTCGGCCCCTTGCTCGATGCCCAACTCGTACGAGGCGAGGGTGTGCTCCGGGGCGTACGCCGAGGCTCCCCGGTGGGCGACGAGGATGGCGGACCGCGGCTCCGGCGGTGTACCGAGGGACGCCCCCGGGGACGGTGCACCGACCCCCGCACACGCCGCTAGCAATCCGGCGACCATCACGAGGGTCGCGAGGACTCCCGCGCTGACCGTTCGTGGGCCGCCCCTCGCTCTAGCCATGGCATCTGTCGCCTCTTCGGATCCGTGTCGGCACGGCGTCGAAGATGGCTGACTCGCCGACCGGAGGCCAATCCCCCGCGCTTGGCTCGCCGGTGGCCAGCATGCCCGATGTCGGATCCCCGTGGTGCGGTGAATTGTCACATCGAGGTCGAGCAGGCATCATGAGTCCGGCCCAAACCAAGGACTTTGTTGATGCGCAGTCCGACGCTCCTGACGGTGACCACCCTCGTCGCTACGACCCTGCTCACGTCCTGTGCTCCCGGGGGTGGCGACGTAGCCGGGACGATCGATGTCCGAACGTTCGATGCCGGGGCCTACGAAATCGTCGATGGCTGGCTGGAGCCGTTCCAAGCCGATGGCTTCGCGTTCGGCGGCAACTCCAGCGTCTGGGTCGAGTCACCGGATCGGATCTTCATCATCCAACGTGGCGAGACGCCCCTTCCCGACTCGGTGCCGGCGGGATTCGCGGGGTACGCGGGCTCCATCGGGATGAACGTGCTCCGCGGTCCCCGCACCTGGCAGAACGTGATCTTCACCGTGAACCGGGACGGCGAAGTCCAGGAGATCTGGGACCAATGGGACCACCTCTTCGCCGGAGCAGAGGGACCGGGACCCCATCGACTCCGTATCAGCCCCTACGATCCGGAGCGCAGGGTCTGGGTCGTCCACGAGACGTTCCACCAGATCTTCGTCTTCTCCAACGACGGCTCAGAGCTCCTCCACACCTTCGGCGAGAAGGGCGTCGCGGCATCGGACGAGTTCCACTTCAACCTCCCACAGGACGTCGCCTTCCTCCCGGACGGTCGAGTCCTGATCGCCGATGGACTGGGCAACCGGCGGGTCGTCGTCCTGGATGCCGACGGGAAGTACGAGTCCGAGTTCGGCGGCGAGGGCGACGGGCTGGGGGAATTCGGTAGCCTCCACTCCATCGCCGTGGGTCCGGAGGGACGAGTCATCGTGACGGACCGCGACGCCAGGGCCGTCCACGTACTCCGCCAGCGCGATCCAGACCCCAGCCGGTCGTACCACCCCGAGTTCGTGCCGGAGCACCGTTGGGAAGGATTCGCCCTCACCCTGGACGTCTTGGCGAACGAGGACGCGATCTGGATCACCGAGGTCAGCCCGCCGCGGGTGCTCAAGCTGTCCTTCGACGGCCAACGACTCTACGAGTGGGCGCTACCGACTGAAGGCCCCGCATCGTATATCGAGATGCACACCTTTGCGGTCGACGAGCACGGCGTCCTTTACGGCGGCGACAACCAACACGCGCGCACCCAGAAGTTCGTCCCCAAGGCCGACGCGGATCCGGCTCACCTCATCGGGCCACGCTATGTGCCCAGGTAGCGGCCCCCGCGTCCTCAGCCCAAGGAAGGACGGTTCTGCTAACAGTCCGACAGGACGGTCACGCCCCTGTCGCTGAGCATCGCGATATCGGCGCAGCTAACGCCGGTATCACGGATCCACAGTTCACTACGCGTCCCGAAGCCCCGGTTGTCGATGAGCGGCTGGATATTCGTCAGGTTCCGATTGCTGTCCACAACGACGAGACGAAGGAGGATGAGACCTTCGAGGGGAGTGAGATCGACGATGTCCGCGCCGTCCAACCCCACCACGGTGAGGGTTTCCAGACCCGAGAGCGGCGCCAGGTCGGGTCGCGGGTTCTGACCGATATCGAGCAGGTCGAGTCGCCCCATGTCGGCGACCGGGGTCAGGTCCTGGATCAGATTCCCGAACAGAACGAGTCGGAGCATGTTCGTCATGTCGGCGAGCGGGCTGATATCACTGATCTCGTTACGATCCAGCGCGAGCAACTGAAGGCCGGTGAGCAGGGCAAGAGGGCGAACATCCGAGATCAGATTGTCGGTCAGACTGAGAGCGATTGGATCGAGTCCACTCAGCGGTGCCAGACTCGAGATCTGATTCCCCTGGAGGTCGATGACCTCGAGGGCCGTCAGCTCGCTCAGCGGGCCGAGGTCGACGATTTCATTGTCTGACAGCAACAGGTCTCGGACACCGGTCAGGTTCTGCATCCCCACCAGGTTCGTGATCCCCGCTCCCCCAGCGCTCAACGAGGTGAGTCCACCCACGAGCCGACAGGTCAGGGCGCCACCGCTACCGAGAGCGAGCTCGGCACGCACCTCCGCCTCGAGCGCCGGATCCTCGAAGGCGACCAGCGAGTTCTGATCGCTCTGACGCGCGCAGAGATCGCCGGCGCTCAGCTGAGGCCCGACGGCATCGTCACACCCCCAGATCAGAGCGAGGGTGACCAACGCGGAGCTTCGGAGCCAGACGTCCCTGGCCCGTAGCGAAGTCAGAAGACCCCCACGAGAAATCGAACCAGGCCTACCACGTCGAAGGCCGGGTCCTTCGGTAAGGGCCCGGGACGGTCCTCTCGCCCGAGTCCGGCACCCTGAAGCCTGGCCCAGCCGAGTGACGCCCCGAGGATCGCCGCCGCGAAGGCAGCGCTGCGTCCCGCACTGAAACGCGGGACCTCGATGGTGCCGACCTCGTCGGCGAGCACACCGGTCCGGGCCGGCACGACCACCATGTTCGGTGGCGGCGCCGCTCCCGACACCAGCGAGTCGTTGACGAGGACCGGGTTTCGGAGGATCATCGCGCGACCGTCGCTGCTCGTGAGCCGAACCGAGGAGGGGCGTTCCTCCGCGAGCAGGGTGCGCAGGTCGGATCGGACCGGCTCCCACGTCTTGCAGCCGGTTCCAACCAGCAGAAGAAGTAGCGTCACGGTACCCCTTACCGTCTTCGCTCCAGCCGTCATGCTCGACCCTGACCTCCATCGTGCGTAGTCCCACATCCTGACCTAGGTTACTACAGGACTTCTTCTGAGGCATCTGCAGTCATGGTGCGTACGTTGCTCGACGCCCCTCTCCGATACCGGCTGGTCGCGCTGCTCGTCGTGGCGACCCATTCGGGGTGTGCGTCGCAGGCGCCACCCGACCCATTCGCGGCCGCGCGCTTCGGTCCTGCCATACCGTTCGATCTCTCACAGGCCCATCCGGACGAGATCACCCGGAAGGAGATCGTGAGCCGCGGCCAGAACGTCGTGACCGCCTTCGCCCTCATCCGCCGGCTTCGCCCGAGCTGGCTTCGTGCGCGGGGTCAGACGTCCTTCACCAGCGGCGCCGCGAGCTACCCGATCGTCTACATCGACGAAGTTTGGCACGGTGGTCTGCCAACCCTCCACCGCATCCCGACCTCCGAGATCCAGCGGCTGGAGTTCTACAACACGGCAGACGCGACGACGCGATGGGGTACCGGGCACCCGTCGGGCGTCATCAACGTCGTCACCGGTCGGTTCTAGAGTTCGGATCGTCATCGGAAGAACAATCGGGCGCGGACCCGAAGGCCCGCGCCCGATACACGGCAGCTGCGGTCGACTCAGCTACCCACGAGCGTCGTGTTGTTCTGGAATTCCGTCGCCGGCAGATCGAAGCAGATCTGGTTGGAATACTGTCCGCCGAATCCGTCGTCAACGCCGACCGCCGGGAACAGTGCAATGATGCCCGTCCCTCCCGGCCCGTGTCGCGTCAGGTCGTAGAGGTGCTGGCCCTCCAGGAAGAGTTCGGCTGCACGCTCGTGGAGCACGAGGTGCTCCAGCACTTCCTGCGCATCCGAAGGACCGGTGGCTTCGCCCTCCGAACCGTACGGATCGAGGCCGGCCGCGGTGTGGAAGGCGTCAATGATGGCGACGGCAGCGTCGGGATTACCACCTGCGATCTCGGCTTCGGCAATGATCAGCTGCGCCTCGGCGTAGCTCGCCATCTCGAGCGGTGAACTCGCGTTCGGGAACTTGTCCGAGTTCCAGATCTCCAGCCCGGTGCGGGGGTGATCCCGACCGGTGTAGAACGTGTTGATACGCGGATCGTCCACTCCATTGTACTGAACCCCCCGGTAGGGCTCCGCCGGGGACACGTTCTCGTCATCGACGCTAATGTTCCACAGCGTGTTACGCGTGACGTTCGACGCATCCGAAAACGGCAGCTCCCACGCGAATCCGGCGGGCACGGGACCGACCGTCAGGGCCGCCGAGGCAGGCTGCCCGAGATTCAGTTGCGCCCTCGCCTTGCCTACCAGAGCCGCGTTCAGCACGTCTCCGGCAGCACCTGCGGCCATGGCTTCGTCGAACCGGGTTACCGCGAGGTTGAAGGCCTCGGTCTTGCCCACGACCGGCCCGTTGTCGAACGCAACCTCACACATGGACTCGCCCATCATCAGGTATGCGAATCCAGCATGCATCCCGACCTCGGCCTGAAGCTCCGCCTTGTCCGGCACGTCGGCCACGTCCCATCCATCCAGCAGCTCGAGCGTGAAGTCCGCGATCCAACGCGCCCTGGACTGCGGCTGGTAGATCGCTGGCTGCGTATTCCCGCAGTCGGCGCTGGCGTACTGCGCCCCGTAGCCACTCGTATCGTGTGTGCGCGAGTCCCAGATGTTCAGGACCGTGTTGTTCGAGACGTCGCGCCATTCGTTGCCGGTCAGCGCGGACGCCGCCGCGAAGTACGCATAGGCACAGCGCACCTCGTTCGCGACGCTGCTCACGAGCAGGTCCGCCGACGCCGGGTTCTCCAGATCGGAAGCCACCACCTGCGACGGTGCGTCGACCGCGAGGAGGTCGTCGAGTGCGCTGCACCCTCCGAGAACGCCCGTCAGGGAGAGCACGACCGCGCATACCTTTGTCGATTTGTTCTTGATCATGGTATCCCCCTACATGCCGAGTCGGATGGTGAGCGTCAGCGACGTCAGAGGCGGAACCGCCGAGTCTTCCTGCGGCTCGCGGTTGCCCGAGAAGGTGTTGCTCGGGTCGATGACCTCTGGATCGTGATGCGGCCACTCCGGCCAATTGGTCCAGATCATGCCGAGGTTGCGGGCAGACAAGCTCACGCTGCCGCGCGTCGATCCGATCTTCTCCACGATGGATCCTGGGAGCTGGTAGGTCGCAGAAACCTCCCGGAACCGGAAGAACGACGCCTCGTTCACCCAGAGCGCGAACTCACCGAAGGCCCCCTCCTGAGCTTCGGCCACCTCGGTTATGTCGTCATGGTTCCGCGGATCGGCGTTCAAAAGGGCCGTTTGAAGGGCCGCGTATCGCCACCATCCCTGAAGGTCGTATTTCGTCTGGCCGAACTTGCCCTGCGCGAGGGCGTCGATCGTCAGCCGGTCACCGATGGTGAAGGACGAGCCGATGGAGAGCTCGAGGTTCGGGTCGGGATGGCCCTGGTAGATCCACGCATCCGGATTGCAAGCTACGCCGACGCCCTGGCCGTTGTCGCAGAGCATCGACGAGACGTCGATGCCGCGACACGCTGGATCATTGGCATCGGCACACACGAAGTCCGCCTGGATCACCTTCGGGGCGAACATCGAGCCGACCGGATAGCCCTCGGTGTGTCGTGTCGTCCAGCCGAGCTGCAGGAAGCCGGCCAGGCCGAGCTCGGTGACCCGGTTTCGGTTCGTGCTCGCGTTGACGAGCATGTCCCAGTCCAAGGCGTCCGATTCAACGAGACGCGCGTTGAGCCCGAGCTCGATGCCGCGGTTGTTGATCTCGCCGATGTTGATGTCCTGCTGGTTCGTGAAGCCACCCGAAGGTGCCACGTTCCGCGAAACGATCGCGTTCGACGTCGTCTGGTCGTAGTAGGTAAAGTCGACAGAGACGCGGCCACCAAACAACGCCGCATCGAAACCGGCCTCGATCTCACGCCCCACCTCGGGTCCCAGCTGAGAGTTGCCAGGCGAATCCGGCGTCACGGTGGAGGAACCCGTGGGAGAGTCCCGTGTCGTGAAGCTGCGCAGCGCCGCGAAGCCGTCGGGTTGCTGCCCCGACTCGCCGTACGCCGCCCTGAGTCGGAACGAGTCGAAGAAGTCGACGCCCCAGAACCCCTCTTCGCTCACCACCCACGATGCGCTGACCTTCGGGTAGTACACGAGGTCGAAGTCGGAGCCGAAGGAACTGTTGTCGTCGGCCCGGATGGCGCCGGTGATGAAGAACCGATCATTGAATCCGAACTGCTGTTGCAGGTAGACGCCGACCGTGTTGTTCTCGATCAGGTTGTCATCCCCGGTGCGCTGACCGGCGGCGCTGACCGCCGAGAGCCCGAAGGCCGGAAACCGGTCTCCGTCCGCCGTCACGTCTTCGATGCGTCGGGTGTAGACCTGAAAGCCCACGGAGGTGGTCGACCGGACGGTCTCGGAGACGTCCCTCGTTCCGGAAGCCGCGTAGTCGAACGTCGTGTAGACGACCGACTCACGATTCTGCCGTCGACCTCCCTGCGCCGCGGTGGTACTGAAGAACTGCGCCGACTGCGGGCTGAGGAAAGGGTTCAGTTGGTCTTCGAGCTGATCCGTCAGGTCGAGTCCGAAGGTCAATCGATGAGTGAACCAGTCGAACGGATTGTGCGACGCCGTGACTCCGGCGGTCATGCGGTTCGCGTTGTTGCGATCGTCGAACTGCTCGATCCACGCTTCTGGCGTCGCCCGGAAGTAGCCTCGGAGCGGATCATCCGGGTCCTCGGGGAACGTGGCGCGCACCGCTTCTTCGTAGGGGTTGTCGCCCCCGAGGCGGATGCGCGTCAGCCCGACACCGGCATTGACCGCGAGCGTGAGGTCGTCCGTGGGTTGAGCGCTCAGGTTCAAGCGGCCGTTGTAGCGACGTGCCCAGCTGTTATACGTCACGCCCTCGTCCGACGACGCGGAGGCCGCGACGAAGTACTGGAACGCATCGGTGCCCCCGGACACGTCGAGACCGTAGAACTGGGCGTGACCCGTCCGAAACATGACGTCGAGTTCCTCTGGTCGATCCCGGAAGATGTTGAACTCGCGTAGTTCGTCGCTCGGTCCGCGTGTGTAGTTCGTCGGTGTGCGCCCTGCCGCGTCGCGGAACCACTGTGCGCCCTGGCGCATGGTGAAGTTCCATTGGGCCTCCCCCACACCGCCGCCCTTCGTCCTGATGTTGATGACCCCGTTGGCCGCCTCCGTACCGTAGAGCGTCGCCGCGGCCGGACCCTTGATGACCTCCATGCTTTCGATCATCGTCGGGTCCAGGTCGTCGATGCGCGAGACGTCGCGGCTCCCGCTCTCCATCCGGTTGCTGACCCGCACGCCATCGATGTAAACGAGGGGCCCATCATTCACGAGCCTCATGGTCGAGCTGCCGCGAATCTTGATCGTGGACGCCGTTCCGACGTCACCTGAGCCCTGCTGGACCACGACGCCAGCCAGTCGCCCGCGGAGCAAATCCGAAACGTTGTTGATGGGTTGGACCTCTGCCACGTCCGCGTCCAGCACGGCGACCGAGTTGCCGATCTCCCGCACGCGACTGGCCGAGGCAGTACCCGTCACGACGACCTCGTCGAGCTGTAATGCCTGCTGGCTGACGAAGATGTTCCTCGTCACCGTTTGACCGGCGGCAACCGTCACCTCGACTGACTCGCTGCGGTAGCCAAGGGACTGCACCGTCAGAGTGTGCGTCCCAGTCGGGACGTTCAGCAGGAGGTACTGACCGTTGGCCTGGGTCAATCCGCCGATGCCGAGGTCCTCGAGGAAGACCTGAGCTGCTTCGATCGGGTTGCCCGTCGTCTGATCCCGGACCACGCCGGTAACGGTTTGAGCCTCCGCAAGGCTCGTCGCGGCGAAGAGCATCGCCGCAAGGACTGGTAATGTACGTGTACCCATACACCCCCCTGGCTCGAGAAAAGCTCCTGGCGGCAACCTACGAATCGAGCCAAGGAGCCAACAGGGTACCCGCAGACGGAGCTTCTCGACAGCTGACCGAGGGGGACGCTGAAGCCCGGTCTTTTCAGCCGACGAGGGGACCAATCGGCCAGACTGGGGCCAGCGGAGCGGAGCCCCCACCTCCCTGGCGAAAGCAGGGCGAAACTCGCCTATTCAGCGTCCCCAGCCCCCCCATTCGGCACCAAGAAAGAAGAGATGAACGACCCGTCCTGTCCGAGCATCCGCAAGCTCGCCACCTCGCTTCTGGTCCTGGCCATGAGCGGCGGCTTCGCATCCGTCGAGGCTCAGGGCCTCGCCGTCCGACTGGCACCTCAGACCAGCGGTCTGCGCTGGGCAGACGACGTGGGATTGGACAACGACCTGTTCTACGGTGGAGGGCTCGCCCTGGGCTTCGGACAGTTCGTGTCGCTCAATGGCTCGTACCGTTTCGCCAACGCCATGCAGACTTCCCTCGGTGCCACCGACTATGACGGCGGCATGGCGTCGGAGAACGTCCTCGACGCGGAGCTGTTTTCCACGGGTGTCGAGATTCGCATCGGCGGCGCCATGTTCGCGCCCGTCCTCACGGGCACCGGTGGTCTCCTGCAGATGTCGCCCGAGGGGAGAGAGAACGTCAAGCAGGTCGTCGTCGGGTACGGCGGTGGCCTCGACGCGAGAATCCGGCCATGGCTCAGCGGCCAGCTGCTGGTCGAGGACCTTCGTTTCCGTCTCGACCGGTCTACCCTCGCCCGCGACGAGGGCGGTGGCGTAGCGTCGGATCCTGACCGAACTGCGACCCGACGATCGACCGCTCTGACGCTGAGTCTCGGCGCCCGGCTGGGAGGTGGGCGCACCAGCGCCCGGGCCAATGCACTCGATCAGGACATGACGAGGGTCTACAGGGGGGAGGGCCTGATGGTCAGGGCCGGCCTCTACGGCGGAGTGATCCGCTTCGACGACGCACTCCTTCTGTCGGAGCGGCCCTATTTCGGGGTGCGGGGCGGTCTGGACTTCGGCCCGTTCTTCGGCCTGCGCGGAACGTACGCAAAGGGGGCTCAGCGTGATCTGGGCGGCTTCGTCGGCATGACCACGTGGTCGGGCGAGGCCCAGTTCAACGTCGGTCGGGTCACCGATTGGTCCACCCACATCCTGCTGGGCTTCGGCCAGATCGGCTTCGAATCCGACTTCCTCGACACTAGCGGTGCGACCCCGGACGACCAGAACGCCGTAATCGTCGGCGCAGGAGTCGGGATCCCCGTCGGCTCACGGGCCCAGATTGTCGTCAGCCTTCGGGACCACATCACGACCGTGGGCGAGATCTCGGGGGTGAGCACCCCCAACGATCTCCGCCACAATTTCGGCCTCAGCACCGGCCTCTCGTTCCTCGTCACTGGAGCGCCTTCGCGACCCGGTCCATCGGGCACGGGTCCCACGGCCATCCCCCGAGACGTCGAATCGGTGGACGTTCCTCAGCCGGGATTGGAGCCCTACGCAGCGGCCGAGCCTGAGGCTGGCGCCCCGGCCGAGACAGGGGCCGACCAGGCGGCTCGAGAGTCGCAGGTAGCGCCCGATTCCGTCGACATCCCGTTGCCCACGCCTGTTCCGTCGCAAAGCGGCGACTCGGCGAGAGTGGTGACGGATACGGGTGTGTCGATCGTCCAGGACTCGCTTTCGTCGGGCCGTCAGGGCAACTACCAGAGTGAGCGTGTCGTCCTGATCCCCCTTCCAACGGAAGGCGAGGTGTTCATCCGTTACGGGCCTCGACCCGATCAGGCAGCTGCCGGGTCGCCGACCATCTCGGAGCCCGACACGGTCGGCGCTCCGGGTGCCGCCGCCGCCAGCGCGAGCGACACCGCCACCGTGCCTGACGCAGCGGGCCCCGGGCTGCCGTCGGGCGTTACGACGGAAGACCTGGCGGCCCTTGAACAGCGGTTGGCAGCCCGTTTGGATACGCTTTCGCGAGGCGCATCCGTCGACCCCGCGCAGGCCACGACACCCGTCGAGCCGAGCCCCGAGCTCGAAGCCCTCCGCCAACAGGTCGAGGAGTTGGCCCAGCTCATGCGCGAGGGCGCTCTCACCGATCGTGGCACGCTGCCACCCGCCGACACCGCCGCGGCGGCGGACACCACGAACCCCGAGCCCCGGGTAGGCGTCACGACGGAAGACCTGGCAGCCTTGGAACAACGGCTCGCCGCGCGTATGGACACGCTCGCGCGGGGAGCCCCCACCGACACCCCGCAGCCAACCACTGCCCGTGAGCCGAGCCCCGAGCTCGAAGCGCTCCGACAGCAAGTCGAGGACCTGGCTCAACTGATGCGCGAAGGCACTCCGGGTGGCGCGGGTACCCAGGTCATTCCGCTCGTGGCAGGGCCTGGCGAGGAGTTGGTCACCGAGCTCAGGGATCCCTTCTTCCAAGGAGCGGAGCTGAGGGTCGGTGGAAGCAGCGTCAGGGAAACAGGCCCTGGAATCAGCGTGGCCATCGAGGCCCTGTTTGGCGACGAGGTCCTCGGGCCCCTCCAGCCCTTCGCCGGCCTTCACGTCAGCGAAGTGGGTGTGGACGGCAGCCTGGCCGGTACCGCGTACGGAGGTTCGGTGAGCTCCTACGGAGTAAACACCGGGGTGCGATTCGAACTCCCCGAGGTCCGATCCGTCGAGCCGACCTTGAGCCTCGGCCTGACTGGGCTCACCGGAGGCACCAGGGGCGACTCGCCGACCGAGGCCGATGTGGTCGAAAGCCTCTACGGCGGCTTCGTCATGGGCCCCAAGATCGCGCTGACTGGCGCGTGGCGGCGCACGCCGAACGCACGGCTTCAGATCGTGGGGGCGGTGGGGCGCCTGTGGGCCGGTCCCCGGGGTGGTTGGACCATCCAAGCAGGGGTACGCTGGTCCCGCCCGCCACAAGAGGAGACATTCATTCGGCGCGTCGCGTCGTCCGCCCTCTTCGCACCTGCCTCGAGCCGGTCCGAGCCCGATACACAGGCACCCACCACCGGGGCAGCCGCCGCCGACCCCGAGCGGGACGCCCTGTTCGCTCGACTGGATACCCTCGAGGAGTCATTGAGGCTGGAACGGGAGGCGCGCCAGCGCCTCGAAGCCTCCACGGACAGCGCTGCGGCTGCGCAGGCAGCCGCAGAGGCCTCTGCTCGCACCGAACAGGCCCGGCTCCTCGCTGAGGCCCGGGCCGACTCCCTGGCTACCCTGAGTGACTCACTTGCAGAACTCGGGCGACGGCAGGCGGAGGCTCGCGCAGCTGAAGAGGCCCTCGAGCGTGGACTGCGCGAGCTGCTCGGGGTCGTCCCTTCCGTGCAGAGCGTACGTAGGACCGATGGCCGCCTCGTCGTCGTCCTGGGCGGATCTCTGTTTCCGACGGGAGCCACGAGTCTCGGCCCGGACACACGACCCGCGGTCGAGCGGGTAGCCCAGATCGTCGCCGGGGGCCCCGTGGAGAGCGTCGTCGTGAGCGGTCATACCGACGCCACAGGGGCACCGGAGACCAACCTCCAGATCTCGCGACTCCGGGCCGAAGCGGTGAGAGAGGTGCTCATCGAAGAGGGCGTGCCCGTCACCCTCACGGAGGTCGTTGCCGCCGGGGAGCTGGAGCCCATCGCGTCAAACGACACTCCCGAAGGGCGACGGCAGAACCGGAGGGTGGAGATCCTGATCCTGACGACCTCGATTGGCGACTGATCCGCAGGAAGGCCCGGCCAGCCTGGGCTCGGGCACAACCGCGCGGCGCCGCCTCCTGGATCCGTACGTAACCCCAAGAGAAACAACTGTTTACCGGCATGGAACTTGCTGACCTATGAATGATCGCATCGATTCATTCGACTCATGTGCAAACGCCCCCCTCGTGATCTCCCCGACATTCCCGAAGGGCCCTCTCGAGTGGCCCGTGATTCTCCAGTGGCTGCTCACCGACAATCTCATCGACTCCGAGGAGGCGGAGCGGATCCAGGCTGACTTCGACTCCACCGAGTCGAGCCAGCACCCCATGGTCCGGTTCGGCACCGCCGGGCTGACTGACAAGAGGAGCGGTCGGCCCCTCGCAACCGAAGCGTTGACCGCGTGGCTGGCCACCAAGCTCGACATGCCCTACCTGCACATCGACCCACTGAAGGTCGATGTGGCCTGCGTGACGGAAGCCGTGCCGATCCGCTACGCCGAGAAGCGCCATGCCCTACCCGTGAAGATCAGTCCCTCGGAGATCACGGTGGCCACGTACGAGCCCCTCGACACGGACTGGGTGGCCGAGATGGAGGCTCACACGAAGAAGCGTGTGCGTCTCGTCGTGTCGAACCCGGTGCTGGTTCGCCGTTTCACGAGGGAGTTCTACGCCTTGGCCCACTCCGTGCGTCAGGCCGACCGGAGTGGAGGGGCCACCCCTCTGGCCAGCTTCCAGCAGCTCGTCGAGCTCGGTCGCACCAGCAAGTACGTCGACGCGAATGATCGGGGTGTCGTCCAGGTCGTGGACTGGCTGTGGCAGTACGCGTTCGATCAGCGCGCCAGCGACATCCATCTCGAGCCCGGCGCCGAGATGGGAGTGATCCGCTTCCGGATCGATGGTGTCCTGCACACCGTCTACCAGGTCCCGAGCGCCGTCATGACCGCCATGATCGCCCGCATCAAGGTCCTGGGCCACATGGACGTCAGCGAGAAGCGCCGCCCCCTCGACGGACGCATCCGCACGGTACGGCCGGGGAGTGACGCCTCCGGCGGGGGCGACATGGAGATGCGACTCGCGACGCTTCCCACGGCTTTTGGTGAGAAGATGGTCATGCGGCTGTTCGACCCCACGGCTGCTGCCAAGCCGGTCGACGCCCTCGGGTTCGGCGCGGAGGACGTCCGCCGATGGAGTGAGCTGACCCGGCGACCCCATGGCATCATCCTCGTCACGGGCCCGACGGGCAGCGGCAAGACGACGACGCTTTATTCGACGCTCAAGCGCATTGCCACCGACGAGGTCAACGTCTGTACCATCGAAGACCCGATCGAGATGATCGAGCCGGCGTTCAACCAGACCCAGGTCCATGGAGCTCTCGACCTCGGCTTCGCGGAAGGGCTGCGAGCCCTCATGCGACAGGACCCGGACATCATCATGGTAGGGGAGATCCGAGACCTCCCAACCGCCGAGATGGCCATTCGCGCCGCGCTCACCGGCCACCTCGTGTTCAGCACCCTCCACAGCAATGACGCGGCATCGGCCCTTACGAGGCTTGCCGACCTGGGGGTCGCGCCATTCCTCATCTCAGCCACCGTGGGTGGCGTGCTGGCGCAGCGCCTGGTGCGGACCCTGTGCCCATTGTGCAAGGAGCCGGACGACTCGCAGGCGGCGAAGCAGCGCCTACGGGAGTCCCTCAGTCCGTGGACGCTCACGGGTGAACCACGGATCTGCAAGCCGGTAGGCTGCGTGGACTGCCGGATGACGGGTTACAAGGGACGCGCCGGGCTGTATGAGCTCATCACCATGAGCGAGGAGACCAGCAATTACGTGCACCCGACCGTGCGCGAGGATCTTCTTCGCAGGCAGGCGGTGGCCGACGGGATGCGTCCGCTACGCGCGGCGGGTGCCATGAAAGTGGCCGAAGGCGTGACGACGATCGAGGAAGTCCTACGAACCACTCCTCCCTTGAGCACCGGCCCCCGTCCCACGACGCATCCGGGGAATCAGCTTCGGCCTTACAGTCGGGGACGGGGCTCAGCCAAGCCGTCGGTCTCAACGAGGCCGTTGGTTTCGACCCTTCAGGCTGAACCGGGGTGAGCATCATCGAGTGACGACGGGCACCTTGTGAGGCGAGTCACTTCGATTCGAGGACGGTGGCCCTGTATTCGCGCCACCGCCGGAAACCGTCCGCAGACTCCGGGAGGGAGAAGATCCCTGAGGGATTGCTCGGGTCGAACGCACGCGCATTCAACGCAGCAAGGATGTCGTGAACCAAGTAGACCGATTGGTCTCCACCGTACACGTGGAGAGCGACGCTCTGAATCGGATCTCGACTACCGATGTTGACTTCGACGGAATAGCCCGGCCCCTCGATAGAGCCCCACTGGTCGTCGGCAAATCTGATGTCCGGTGCGGCGCGCCGGATGCCGGCAAGAACGTCGGAGCGGCGGCCCAGCGGCCGCGGCAGGAAGCCATCCGGCATGTCCTCCACCGACATGACGTCGTCCGGTATGTCCTGGACGTAGATATCCCAACTCATAGTTCCATGCCTCCGCGCAAGCTGTCATGATGTGGAGGAGACGGGCCGTCTACCCTCTTCAACCCGGCGTGGGGCCTCCGTGGTCCGCGATCCAGGCCCAACGCCCCTGGTCATTGACCAGGATGTCCGTCCAGCGCCCACTCTCAGTCGTCGTCAGCCCGTCTTGATCGACGTAGATCCAAGTCCAGTAATAGTGGACGATCGCGACGTTATCGATGACTCGGATCTGCAGCGGACGGAGGTCGTATCCGTAGGTGTCAAGCTGTTCCCACTGAAGTCGCGTGCTCAGTTGATTGCTGGCCTTCGTCCGCGGAACGTCCTCTCCGTAGAGCCAGCCGGTAAAGTCCTCGTGGGTGCATGCGTCCAGCGCCGCTTCGTCTTCTTCCGCAAAGTACTGTTGGCATTCCTCAACGGCTTGCCAAACCTCGAGTTCCTCGGCGGAGAACTGCTGCGCACCTGCGGGGGCGACTGCTGCTAGCAGCCCGGTTACGAGGAAGAATGGTCGAACTCGCATGTACCACCTCCGACTGGGGGATGCCTCGATCGCAGTATAGCCGTAAGAACACACCGGTGCATCTCCAGTCACGTCCTGACGTCGCCCACTCGGAACCGACGGGCAGGCGACAGCCGGGAAGACGTCGCCCTCACTGGGCTCAGGGTCAGACGGGTCGCCAGCGAAGATGCCATGGTCTACTATGTCGTCACCATCGAACAGGAGGATCTGGACTGAGGAGAGGATGGCCGAGAGCCAGCCAGTCACCCGCCGCAACGCTTCAGGATTGAGTTCCTGCCAGCGGCAAGCGTTTCAACTAGGTGTTCAGCTTTGATAGGAGAGCTCCCGTGGAAGGGCGGACCCAACCCACTTTAGGAACCCTCGCCGACTCGTTGCGCCAAGACATCACGACGTCGGTGCGCGGCTTTCTGGCGAACAAGACCTTCACCTCGGTGGCCGTCCTGTGCTTGTCCCTCGGCATCGCGACGAACACCGCGGTCTTCTCGATTTTCGAGTCCACCTTCCTCCAGCCGCTTCCGTTTGACGACCCGGACGAGCTGGTTTCGGTGTACATGGTGAATGAGCGGGATGATGAGCGGGAGCCGCTTGCTTATCCGCACTATCTCACGATACGGGAAGAAGCGGGGTCTTTCGAGACGGTCGAGGCGCATGCGGACTACGCCGTAGCCGTGTCGGAAGAAGAGAGTTCCACCGAACTGGTGGACGGGCAGCTGATATCCAGCGGCCTCTTCCCTACGCTGGGCGTGCAGCCTCAGATCGGGCGAGGGTTCCTACCGGACGAAGACCGCCTCGGCGCGCCGCCTAGCGTCATCCTGAGCGAGGCGATCTGGCAGCGGCGCTTTGGCGCTGATCCAGACATCGTGGGGCAAGTCGTCAGACTCAACTCAACGCCACATACGGTGGTGGGGGTGATGCCACCCGGCTTCCAATACCCGGAAGCGGCACAGGTGTGGATCCCGGTCGGTACGGTGCTGGAGCCCAATCTGCTGGAGACCACCCAGGTATCAATCGTCGGGCGTCTGCGTGCTGGCGTCACGGAGGCCAGCTTGTCGGCCGAGATCGCGGATTTCGAAGATCGGACACCATCCATGCTTCCAATGGACGGTGAGCCGTGGGTGATCGAGACTCGATCTCTTGGAGCGGTCTTGATCGGCGTGGAGGAACGCCTGATCACCGCTGGGATGATGGGGGCGGTTTCCCTGCTCCTCCTCCTGGCGTGCACGAATGTTGCCAACATGCTCCTGGTGCGTGCCGCTGGACGGAAGCGGGAGTTCGCACTGAGGTCAGCTCTTGGCGCCGGACGCCGCCGTTTGATCCAACAGCTGGTCATCGAGTCCCTGCTCTTGTCGGCGATTGCCGGCTTGATCGCGGTACCGCTCGCAGGGCTGGGGCTGAGCACGTTCGTGTCGTTTGTGCCGCCATCCGACCCCTTTCCCTTCTACGTAACATTCTCCCTCAGCACTCGGGCGCTGGTCTACACGTCGTTCATTGCTGTCCTGACCGGGCTGGTCTTCGGCTTGGTGCCGGCCTTCGCCGGGTCACAGGCGGAGCCGAGCGAGGCCCTCAAGTCGGACGCGTCGGGGGCAGGGGTAAGCATCCGGACCTCTCGTGTCCACTCTGGGCTCGTGGTGGCCGACATCGCACTCGCGATGGCGCTCCTCGTTGGCGCATCCCTCTTCGTGCGGACCTTCATGGGCCTGCAAAACGTCGAGCTCGGCTACGATACCTCCCAGATCATGACGATGCGCGCCTACCTGCCGGGACCCGCCTACGATCAGCCTGCAGCGAGAGTAGCAACCCTACTCGACGTGCAGCGGAGACTGGAGACCATTCCGGGGGTCGAGTTCGCTACCATTTCGGATCTGATCCCCCTCGAAGAGGACGGTGGGTCGACCGAGCGCGTTGTGGTCGATGGGGCTGTGGGCGGAGGAGGAGAACGGTTGATGTTCTACGCCGGGGTCCTGGGGGATTGGCTGAGGACGTTCGGTGTCGAACCGGTCGCCGGCCGCGACTTTGATGCCGTGGAACTGCAGGAGGGCCGCTCGGTGGCGGTCATCAATCGTACCATGGCAGAGGCCTTTTGGCCGGAGACGGACGCCATTGGACGCCGTTTCCGCTTCGCGAATGACAGCACGTTTCAATGGATCTCCGTGATCGGCGTGATTCCCGACATGCGCACGGTCAAGCTCGACGAGAACGAGCCCACGCCAGCAACGGCGTTCGTCCCTATCCAAATGCTCGATACGCGAGACTACGGAGTGATGTTGAGGACGACGGTCGCACCGGCTTCGGTAACCGCGGGCGTGAGGGACGCGATCCGCGTGGCGGACGCCTCGGTTCCGCTCTCCAAGGTTTGGACCATGGATGAGGTGAAATACCTCAGCTTTTGGATGTACCAGCTTTGGGGCGCGACCTTCGCGGCCTTCGGACTGGTTGCTCTCTTCTTGGCTGCGACAGGCGTGTATGGCGTGATCTCGTACGGGGTGCGGGCACGCTCACGTGAGATCGGCGTGCGGATGGCGATCGGAGCAGATCGCAGGTCTGTGGTCGGACTCGTCGTCTTGCGAGCCCTGAAGTCTGCCGGCATCGGGCTCGCCATCGGAGCGGTCTTGGCGGTCGCACTGAGCGCGGCGCTCGAAGATCTCCTCATCGGGGTGTCGGCTACAGATGCCCTCGTTTACATCAGCACGATGATCTTCCTGGGTCTGGTGGCCGTCGCTGCTTCCCTCGTGCCGGCGACTTGGGCCGCGAATCTGAACGCGACCGAGGCGATGCGTCGTTAGTTCCCTCGCCTGCCCAGAACGCGCGAAGAGCGGGCAGTTCAGGCCACGAGGCGCCAACACCCACTGCTACGAGCTTGCGCTCTTTCAGCCTCTGGGCGAAGGGCTGCCGGTTTCTACCAGCGCGCCGCCTGTCCCCGGGCGTCCACATGGACGAAAGGCCCCCGATGTGACGCACGCCGGTAGAGCCCGATTCCGCCTGGCAGGATGCCCGGTCGACCGGACGACTCCACCTCCGCCACCAGATCAGCGAGAAGGCGTGCGTCCGCGGCGTCGGCGCGTCCATCTCCGTTGATGTCGTCCATGTCTTGGTTGCCGTCCACATCGACGAAGATATCCGCCGCGTCACCCCACAGATGACGGCTGTAAATGGTCTTGTTGCCGATTGACGCATTGTACCAAGGAGTCCGGAACCCGGACATGACATGGAAGGTGGGCGTCTCGATCCCGCTCGCGTTCGCCCTGGCCAAGACCGCTTCGAGCTTACGAACGAGCGGCATGGAGAGCGCGAGGAACCGTGGACTCCCAGGCTGCTTGGAGAGGAACTGCCCGATGGTGAAGTGAGGCGAGACCAGCACGTCTTCCGCTTCGGCCGGCACCTCGATGAAGCCTTCCGGCGCGACGTACGCGAGGTTGCCACGCAGCGGGCGCTCTTGATAGTGACCGATACGGTACCCGTGGAGCTCGTCGTCGGAGACGTGCTCGCGCGGATGCAAGACCATGACGTTCACGTGCACCGCCTCGGTCGAGCCCTCCGGCTCCACCCGGAGAGCGTGCATCCCCGGTTCGTCGGGTGCCTGCCACGTCCAACCGTCCGAGGTCGCCGCGAGGACGTCGCCTCCCGCGAATCGTAGGCCGTAGCCCGTGGGCCCCTCAGGACCCAGGACCCTGACGTCGACGGTCTCCCCGGGGAGGACGGTCAGCGCCGTCACCTCGTACTCGACGGTCTGCTCGTCGAGCGCGACCATGAACGGAGCAACCGCCGGCTCGAACTCACCGAGAATCGCCGAGCCGTCGGCTCGGAGTGGAGCGAGCTCGGGGTCGTGGACGACGGGGGGCCTAGAGATCTCGTTGGAGTCCGCCGAAGGACCGGCAACGTCGACCTTAGCCCGGTCGACGGGCATGGCCGCGTGCGTTGGCACCAGCGCGAGCAACCCGACAGGGGCGATGGCGGAAAGAACGATCAGAGGCGTCCGCGCGAGGCGCCGCCGCCCTGGACAGGCCGCGGGCGCTTCGTCTCCCCGGTTCGGTGTGCGGTCAGGCTTCATTCTCTTTCCGATATGCGAGTCATCGTTCAGTAGGTTGCGGCTTCAGGAGCAAGATGTTGGCAGCTTCACGAGCAGGGTTCGATCATCGGCTGTGCGATCGGACTGTCGCTGTCGGCGGCGCTCATGAGCGCCCTCTCCAGAGCAGCGTCCAGACCGTACACGTCGGGCCGGAAGCCGAGGCGTCCGTCTTCTTCCACGAGCGCCGTCAGGTACAGGACGTGAATTGGTACCGGTTCTCGAATTCGGCTGCTGCGCTCCTCGCCGGCTTCGAGAGCCTCGGTAATACGTTCCTGGGTCCACTCGGGGTCCCCGGCCAAGAGCCAGTCGAGCAACTCGAAGGACCGCTCCACGCGAATGCAGCCCGAGCTGAACGCCCGTGAGGACCCTTCGAAGAGGGACCGCGCCGGCGTGTCGTGCAGGAACACCGTGTAGGGGTTCGGGAAGGCGATCCTCAGGTCGCCGAGACTGTTGGCCGGGCCTGGTTCCTGTCGGAGCCGGTAACGGGCGAGGAACTCGTCGTCGCTGATCTCGGCCCAGTCGAGCGAACGACCGTCCACGAGCTCGCCCGAGCGAAGGTCGATCACGGTCATACCCGCGCGGTCGAGGTACATCGTGTCGGCTCGGATCGAGGGCAAGATGTCTTGGCGAGCGAGATTCTCCGGAACGTTCCAATACGGAGCGAGCGAGAATGACTCGATCGTGGAGCTGAACGTGGGTGTCTCGCGATCCGTGCGCCCGACGATTGCCCGCAAGCGGACGGGCATCGCGTCCGGACCTTCTTCCAATGTGACGGAAAAGTCGGGCACGTTCACGACCACCCTACGGTCTCCGAGATCGTTCGGCAGCCAGCGCCACCGTTCCATGTTCGCGGCGACCTGCAGCGCTCGTTCTGAAGCCGGAACATTGAGCGCGCTCAGAGTTTCCGGGCCGACCAGCCCGTCGGCGTCGAAGCCGTGGCGACGCTGGAATGCCCGAACGGCATCCTCCAAGACCGGGTCGAAGAGGGCGAGGTCTGCCGATGGAGCGCCCCGCGTTGCCAGGTCGCCGCTTTGAACGAGCCGCTCGCGCACCGAAACCACGCGGCCGTCCACATCCCCTACCTTCAACGTCTCGCCGGACGGTACTCGAACCCAGTCCTCCCCCCCGCGCAAGAACGCCAATGCGTCACGTAGCGCACCGTATTGGGGGTGTGAGGGTCGGAGCGCGTCGAGTGCACTTGACGCACTCGAAGGCAGCGACGCCCGCTTCAGCACCGCGACCGCATCGAACGGCTCGCGCGCGCCGGACCACTCACCGACGAGCCCGAGGGGATCCACCCGGCCACGGCTCAGGTCGTGGGCGAGTCTCAGAAACGCATCACTCAAGTAGAGCTCGACTTCCGCCAGGGCGGTGGGTGAGAGCGGTCCGGGTGAAGTGAACATCCACGCGACATCGGCTGCGCCGTACTCATCGCTGCGCAGCCCATCTAGGTCCGCGCTTCGAAACGCGGCGAGCAACTCGTCGATGCGGCCGGCTCGATTCGTCGGCGAAAGCCAAACGGGCGCGTAGCCGCGTTCTCCATAGAACCGGTGAAGCTCCGATTCGAAGCGCAG
Organism: Gemmatimonadota bacterium; assembly: GCA_013002885.1. Classification (GTDB taxonomy): domain Bacteria; phylum Gemmatimonadota; class Gemmatimonadetes; order Longimicrobiales; family Gaopeijiaceae; genus UBA2589. The sequence goes on from JABDLS010000104.1 coordinate 23,657, forward strand.
CGCGGGAGCCATCGAGAATCCAACGCCGGGCGCGGCGAGACGATTCGAGAGCGCCTCCGCCAGCGGAGAAACAGCCTCTTGAGGTGACAACGGGGAGGGCAACACGGACACGAACGACATCGCACAGACCGCCGTCACCAGGCCTGTCCGCACCGACGCGAGGAACGCGCCGGATCCTCTCCGCCGCAGCCTTCGGGCTGTGTACATAACCCCTCCCATTGCCCGCTCGAATCTAAGCGGACACGACAACTGGGCAGGGTTGGTCCGACATCTAAAAATAACGTAAGACGGCCTCACGCGGGGTCCGGCGCCCGTCCCAGCGACTCGTGATCAAGTCGGCGGACGCGACCCTCCAGAGGTCTCGAGCTTCGAGAGACTCGAGACCGGGACCGGCGGACCCACCCTGGGTCCGCCGGCCTTCTCGCGGCTCAGGCGATCGTCGCTTACCAGATCGCGGCAGCCTACCGGATCGTCGCCATCCCCGTCGGGAAGGTCGCGGTCGTCATGTTCGGCATCGCGTACGTCACGTGGTCCACCGCCGCCGCGTCGATGGGGCCCATAAGGGGCTTGAACGTGTACGGCATGCTCGAGTCATCGGGGTCGGGCTCGATGGAAATGACGGCCAGTCCGCCAGCGAGATCCGTCGGGAAGGTGAGACCCGCCGGCGCATCCATCAGGAAGTCCTCGCCCGGGAACGGCGGACCGGCGGAAGCGCCGCTGAAGGGCGCTGCATCGTCGGCCATGTCCAAGGCGGTGAAGCGGCCCGTCGTCACCGGCGTCCCGTCGATGACGGCCCACCCCTCGTAGGCCCATCCCGCGGGAAGCGTCGGAAGGTCCAGTCCAACCGCCGGTGATCCGGATTCGAGGGACAGGAACCAGATGCCGCTATTCTCGTTGGTCATATCGCCGTTCGTCGGCGTCGCCAGAATGTAGTCGCCGGCGGCGGCCAAGAAGTCGTCGCCCAGCGCAGACGCGTGGTCCGCGGTAAGGGATGCGGAGCCCGAGGCCACCGTGCCGGCCAGGACGTGGGTGTCGGACGGTACGTCGTCGGTATCACCGGACGGTTCGATGGTCAGAACGATGGCCGTGACGCTCGAGAGATCGAGGCCCGTCTCGAAGACGCCGTCCACGATGGGGTCACCACCCACGGTGACCAGTTCTCCAGAGGCATCCACGTTGAACTTGCCGGTGGTGACGGCGGCGGCGCCGATAATGGCCCAGCCTTCGTAGTGATAGCCGTTGGCCAGGGCTTCGAGGCCGGTGAACGAGAGTTCGAGCGTCTCTACCAGCGGTTCCGTCACATCGTCGCCGCACGCGGTGGTGCCGAGCACGCAGAGTGTCATGAGGACAATGGCACGCTTCATCTGATCTTCCTTGCAGGGGTCGTCGTGATCCGCGCAGTGTTTCACGCGGTTTGTACGACCGTCAGGAAGGGCAGGCGTCGTGCCGTTGACGCGCCGGGGGACCAGCAAGGGCCAAGGGGCGCGGATCTTCGGCGTCCGGGCCACACGTGCGATGGGGTGGCCCTGTGTTTCATGCAACGTGGTTGAAACGTTGCACGGGAACCGACGAAACATGAGAAGGGCCGAAAAGCGGCCCCTCGGAGCAGTTTCCGAGAGGACGTATCGTGTTGTCCTTCTCAGTTGC
>JABDLS010000009.1 GCA_013002885.1 Gemmatimonadota bacterium
TGTGCCGCGAGCCGTCCACGACGAACAGACCTCCCGACGCCGCCAGGGCGGCGAGTGCGAGCAGCGGCTCGATGGGGGAGCGGTTCATGTCGGATCTCACGTCGTGGTTGTCGTCGCCGGCCAACCGACCGGGCGGCTTGCAAGCTCCCCGGGCAGACCGTAGCCCACCCCTCGGGAGTCGCGTAAACTAGGCCCCGTCATCCCCTCCGCCACACACGTACCCTGCGAAGGTGGTGACACGCCGGTGGCCCCCGTTGTTCCCGAGTTCCCTCGAAGAGCCCATCGCCATGAGTCACGGTGCCCATGACGGAAGGGTCGAAGTCATCTCGGGCGTCATGTTCAGCGGGAAGTCCGAGGAGCTCCTCCGCAGAGTCAGGCGAGCCACCATCGCCAGGAAGCGTGTCCAGGTGTTCAAGTCGCACCTGGATCGCCGATTCGGGCCGCCGACTCGCCTGGTCTCCCACGACGGAGGCGAAATCGATGCCGTCCCGATCCGGGCCGGGCGGGAGATCCGCCACCTCGTCAATCCGGAGACGGACGTGGTCGGGATCGACGAGGTGCAATTCCTCGACGACGGCGTCGTCGATGCGTGCCAGTGGTTGGCGAACCGCCGGGTGAGGGTCATCGTCGCCGGCACCGACATGGACTTCCGCGGCGACCCCTTCGGTCCCGTGGGCGAACTGATGGCCATCGCCGAGGTCGTCGACAAGCTGCAAGCCATCTGCGTGCAGTGCGGCGGCCCCGCCACCCGGAATCAGCGACTCATCGACGGTGAGCCCGCGCCCCCCGAGGCGCCCCTCATCCACGTTGGCGGGGCCGAGACGTACGAGGCCCGGTGTCGCCGATGCCACGAGGTGCCCCGACCGGGACGCCACCAGACGGAGCTCGACATCGCCGGGGCGGTGGAGGCCTGGGCGACGCGGTCGCGGTTCTGGTAGATGCGGGGCTCATTCGGCCATCCGGCCGCCCCGCGGAGCGCGAGACATTCAGGCCATGCCTTCCTTCGACCGTCGCTCCGGTGACCTCACCACCCTACCAGGCCACTCGCCCGAGGCGGCGCTCTTCCTCGATGAGCGAAGCCGCCCGGACTTCCGCCAGCTCTTCGTCGATCTGGTCCGGAAGTCGGTGGATGTCTCGGTCGCGGTGACCCGAGTCCGCCTCAGTACCCTGGACCTCGAGTGGGACGACCTCGTCGACGTCGAGAGCCTCCGGGTACTCGTGGTCGAGCTCAACGCCCTGACGTTGGACTCCGAGGCACGGCTCATCCAATCCGATCCGACCCGGGCGGCGCGCGTTCCATTGTACCGACGGCTCCTGGAATCCGGTCGCCTGGAGGTTCGCTCCGCCCCCCTCGGCGGCTGGTCCCCCGACTTCTCGGTGTTCTCCGACGCGGACGGGCCCTCCGCCGTCCTCGTGGGACGCCACTGGTTCGAGCGACCCTACCCGCATCGCGGGCCGGCGTTTGCCAGCGTACACCTCGGGGAGGCATCGCGCAGCGCCGCACGCCGGCATCGAGCGCTTTGGGACACGGCCCACGACGTGGGTCCCGCAGTCTGGAGCATTCTGTCGAAAGCCGAGCGGGCACGCCGCGCCGCCGTGGCCGTCGCTGGTTGACACCCTTCGGCCAGCGGACCTTATTTATCGTCCACCGTGACGTAGGGTCACGGCCGATCCGGCGTAGCTCAGTTGGTAGAGCAGCTGGCTGTTAACCAGCGGGTCACAGGTTCGAGTCCTGTCGCCGGAGTTTCTGCTGGCCCATGATCATGGGCATCTACCACCCCTCGGGGTGGCGTCGGGCATCTGTAGCCTCGACCACATTCTCACCACGGCTCGTTCAGCGCAGCCGCTGGGTCCACCCTCGTCGCCCGCAGAGCCGGCATCCAAACGGCCACGGCAGCGACGGCGAGGAGGAGCAGGCCGGCGGCGACGAAGCTCACCGGATCTCCCGGCGCGACGTCGTACAGCAGGCCGCGCAGGCCCTGGCCGACGCCAGCCGCCGCCACGAATCCCAGGACGAGACCCGCGAAGACGGGCACCAGGCCCTTGCGGACGACCGAGCCCACGATGCCGGAGCCGCTCGAGCCCATCGCCATCCGGATCCCGATCTCGCGCCGTCGCTGCTCGACGGTGAAGGCGAGAAGGCCGAAGATTCCGGTGGCCGAGAGGAGGAGCGCGAAGACCGCGAACACGCCGATGAAGGCGGCGGCGGCTCGCTGGAAGAAGAGGCTCTGACCCATGGCCCCTTCCAGCGTAGTCACGCTGATCAGCGGCACGTTGGAGTCCAGCGACGCCAAGCCTCCGCGCAGGGCGGCCACGGCGGCCGCCTGGTCACGGGCCGGCCGGACATGGACGTACAGGGAGAGGCTGGGCGCGAGGGCCAAGGGAAACCACGCGAACAACCGGGGCTCCTCCGAGAACGCACGATACTTGCCGGTGGGCACCACGCCCGCCACCGCGGCGTCGTTCTCATCGAAGCGGAACGTGCGGCCGACCGGAGCGTCGTCATTCCACAGACGCCGAGCCAGCTCCTGGTTCACCACGATGCGTGGCGGTACGGCCGTGCGATCGGGTGGGGTCCCGGCAAGCAGCTCGAAGCCTAGCGTCTCGAAGTAGCTCTCGGAGACGGCGGCCCAGCCCACGGGCCACCCCGACGGCTCGGGCGACTCCACTCCCGGCACCGAGGCGCGCGTCTGGTCCCAACCGCTTCCGAGCGGGAAGCTGGTGGAGAGCGCCGCCGACGCGATGTCGGGTGACGCCTCCAGCCGTTCCAACAGAGACGCATAAAAGATCTGGGCGCGTTCGCTGTCGTATCCGTTCAGACGCAGGTTCACCTCTCCGATGACGACCGCGCCGGGATCGAAGCCGTGGTCGGTCCCGGTCGCGTTGCGGAGCGTGCGCACCAGGAGCCCGGTGGACACGAGCAGGACCAGCGTGAGCGCCACCTGCGCGCCGACGAGCATGCTGCGGCCCCTGGTGGCCGCAGGCCCGCTCCTCCCGCCGCGGATCGCGCTCCCCACGTCACGCCGTGTCGCGTGGTAGGCGGGGATCAGAGCGAACACGATACTCGTCGCGAGCACGCAAGCCGCCGCGAAGGCGAGTACGGTCGCGTCGAGGGGCAGCTCGAGCCGGAACCCGGTGAGGCCCGGAGGTCGTATCCGTCCTACGAGCCGCGTGCAGAGCGCTGCTACGCCAACCCCGCCGATACCTGCCGCTACGCCCATGACGAGCCCCTCGACGAGGAGCTGACCGGCGAGACGAGACCGGGCTGCGCCGAGAGCCGTCCGCACCGAGATCTCGACGGCGCGCTGCGAAGCCCGGGCCAGCAGCATGCCGGCCACGTTGACGGCGGCGATGAGCAGAAGCACGACTGCGGCGGCCAGCAGGATCAACGTGGCCCGAGTCAGCCCGTCGCGTTGGCCCGATGGGATCGGGCTGAAGCGCGTAAGCACCACGTCGCGGGGCTCGGCCCCCTCGTCGTAGTCGTGCGCCGACGCCAGCCGGGCCGCGATCAGGTCCAGGGCCTCCGCGGCCCGCTCCTGGGCGACATCGGGCGCGAGCCGGCCCAAAGGCTGGAGCCACTCCACGCCGAAGCGATCCGAGATGTCGCGTCCCTGGAGGCGGCCGTAGAGCCCGAGGGGGAGGAAGACCGCTGGCCGGGCGGCGAGCATCGTCCCATGGAAGCCCTCGGGTGCGACCCCCACGATGGTGAGCTCCGTTCCGTTGACGCGGAGCGTGCGACCGACGACGTCCGGATCGCTCCCGAACCGGCTCCGCCAGAGGTCGTGCGTCAGCATCACCTCGGGCGGGGCGTCCACGCGCTCGGCCTCGGCCTCCACGAACGCCCGGCCGATTCGGGGCGTCAGGCCCAGTACACGGAAGTAGTTCGAGGAGATCTCCATTCCGAGCGCCGGAATCGCTCCCACGTCGTCGCTCAGCGTCACGTCGCTCAGGTGGTGCGCAGCGAGGTCCAGGGTTCCGGCGACTCCCTCGCGGAAATCCACGTAGTCGGGCAGGGACACGACCGAGGTTCGACGGGCCGACTCCGTCACGATCTCCATGGCGAGCAGCCGCTCCGGTTCGGGAACCGGCAGGGGACGGAGGAGCACCGCCTCCACGGCGCTGAAGAAGGTCGTGGCGGCTCCGATGGCGACGGCCATCGTGCCGATCGCGGAGACCGCGAACAGCGGTCGGCGCAGGAGCGCCCGGACCGCGTAGCGTGCGTCCTGCATGGCCGTCTCGAAAGGCCAGGTCCAGCGGCTCTCGCGCACTTGCTGCTGGAACCGCTCGACGCCTCCGAAGGCGACCAGCGCTCGCCGGCGCGCTTCGTCCGGCGGCACGCCCTCGGCTACGAGGCGGTCGGTCTCCATCTCGATGTGGAAGAGATGCTCCTCGTCGAGCTCGCGCTGCGCCGCGTCCGACCGAATGGCCGCCTGCCATTGGCGCACGAGGCCCCGGAGCCGGTCGCGGATTCGAGTCCACCAGCCGCGCGCCATGCTCAGACCCCCTCCAGAACGAAGGAGACGCCCTCGACGTGGCGCTTCCAGCTCCGCTCCTCGGGGGCGATCTCGGCCCGTCCGGTGTCGGTCAGCCGATAGTACTTGGCTCGCCGGTTGTTCTCCGTCCGCGTCCATTCGCTCACCACGAGCCCCTTTCCTTCCAGGCGCTGGAGCGCCGGATAGAGCGATCCCTGGTTCACGTCGAGGATGCCACGCGAAAGCTCGCGGATCCGTTGGGTGACGCCCCATCCGTGCATCGGCTCGATGGACAGGGTCTTGAGGATGAGCAGATCGAGGGTCCCCCGGAGAGCCTCGGCGGCGTTCTTGTCGGACATGTCGCGGCGACTCCTGTGAGTTTCTACAAGAGATATCGCCCGCTTTTGTAGAAAGCAACAGGAGCCAAGCGCATCGGCTCGGAAAGGCCCCTCCGAAGGATCTCCTCCTCGCTCAGCCCCCGATCGCCTTTGGCACCACCTCCTGGGCTGCCGGGGTATTAGCGCCCCGCGGCGCCCACCATGTCTGGGCCTGGACCATGGCTGGCGCGAGCACGACGAGCCTGAGAACGCCGGTGGCGAACAGGATCCCGAAGGCCAACCACGCGGCCATGAGACTCAGGTACGGTGCCTGAAGGCGCCGCTCGGAAACGAGCGGCGCGATGCCGAGGAAGGTGGTGAGCGAGTTGAGCAGGATGGGCCGGAAGCGCGCGCGTCCCGCCCGTTTAGTTCAGCCGCCGCGCCTCGCGGTGAAGAGCGACACCTGACCCATGTCGGGCAGGTAGACCTCGCCTTCCATCGCGTCGCCTTCGACGTCGGCCTCCACCTCGGCGGTGAGGACCTGGCCCTCTGCACTGACGTGGAGCAGGAAGAAGAGGACGCCGTCCACGAATTCGCCTTCCGCGATCTGGGCGCCCTGAACCTGTGGGATCACGGAGAGGTCGACACTGCCGGTGACCGCCGTTCCGTCCTGCTCGAAGACGAAGGGCACCTCCATGGTGCCTCCTGTCCCGTCGGGAGATTCGACGGTGAAGATCCAATTGCCCGCTACGCTGTCCTGAGCCAGAGCAGGTGCGGCGGAAACGACGAGCGCCAAGAGCGCGAGTCGGACCGGGCGAAGCCAGTGCCGTGGCGCGGTTTTCGTGGAACGCATGAGGATAGACCTCCCTGTGGAGAGCGGGTCGGCAGGGCCGGAGTCTAAAGCGGACCCGCTGCCCGAGCAAAAAAGCGACTGCGGGCCTGTGAGAGCCGCCCGCATGACCTGCTCTACGATGCGAGCCCCGCCAAAGTTCACGCGTCGAGGCTCATTCAGTCGTCAGCGTCGTTCAGTCGTCGGGTGATCCACACGGTCCGGTAGAGGGCCGTTCCCACGGTGCCGACGGCGACCAGGGCGAGGAGCGCGAAAAGAAGCGCGCCGGGCTGCCATGCCATCCACGCGGTGACAGCGGGGTCGAGAATGCCCCCGAAGCCCACGAGCATGAGCCGCTCGGCGCGTTGCATGATGCCCACCTTGGCCACCACGCCGAGGCTTTCTCCCCGGGCCCGGGCATAACTGACCAGAAGGGAGCCTCCGAGGGCGGTGACGACCACCGCCAACTCCACGGCGGACTCGCGGAAGAGGACGGCAAGGCCGACGAAGGCCCCGACCTCGGCGAAGCGGTCGAGGGTGGAGTCGAGGAAGGCGCCGGTGTCGTTGGCCACTCCACGGGCCCGGGCGATGCGTCCGTCAAGCACGTCGGCCGCGCCGCCGGCGAGAACGAGCCACCCCCCGAGGTTCACACCTCCGTTGGCGAAGGCGAATCCGGCGGCCGCACCACACAGAACCCCCAGCACGTTGAAGGCCGTGGGTGAGAGTCCCAGGGCCATCGCCCCCCGCTCGATGGGTCCGACGAACCAGTAGAACCAGCTCCGCACGAAGCCGCCGAGCACGAAGTCACCGCGGTCGGCGATCTCGTGGGGATCAGGACGCCGGCGCGCCCCCATGGCGTACACGGGCATGGTCAGCAGGGCGAGGGCCAGGACGGCCAGCAGCACGGCCATGTCGGTTCTCACTGGTCGACCTCACGCCGAGGGCGGGTCAGAAGGACGTGGATGGCTCGCGGCCAAAGGAAAATGATGGGGAGTCTACGCTCGAGGGTGGTGAGCTGGATGGAGCGCCCGGTGTGCCGCTCGACCTTCCGCTGCACATAGGGAAGCCAGTTGGCGAAGGTGACGATGTGCTTGAACCACCGCAGCGTCGTCCGGGTCTTGGACCGGATGAAATGCCCTCGCCAGCGCCGCCGCTGAGCCGCCGGTACCGGCGCCCGGAGGCGGTAGCCTGCGTCGGCCTCCACCATGACACCTTCCTCGACCGCCCGATCGAGAGCCGGCTGGAGCGCCACTCGGAAGTGTTCCTCCTGGGCCTCGAAGACCCGGTCGGCGCGACTCCTGGACTCGGGACGAATCTCCCCGCGATAGCAGACTTCGAGAAGCCGCCGACCCAGACCGGCCGCGTCGACGGGTCCCTCCAGGTAGGGCGCCATCCACTCGACGACGCCTGCATGCGCTTCGGCGATCCGGTCACGCAGCCAGGCCTCGTCGGCGTCCGACGCGCTCCACACGTAGCCTACCTTCTGGACCAGACGGCCGAGGAGGAAGTGATCCGGCGGGTCGGCGCTCAGCGCCCTGGCCAGGTGCCGCTTGTCGACGATGAGGCATTTGGCGATGCCGGCGGTGCCTTCGTCCGGGGCGTACGCGATGACGTTGGGAGGCAGCACGTTGGCCAGCGCCGTCATCACCCGTCGCGGACGGTGAAGCTCATGGGACGCGGACAGCCCTTCGTAGAACCCGCTGTAGTCGTCGACGAGGACCATGAAATCCAGCGCACTGTGCTTGTCGGGGTTCGTCTTCTGGAGCCGGGACCCATAGAGGAGAACCGCCTTCACGCTTTGGCCGGAGTCTGCGACGAGCTGTTCGGCCAACTCTCGGGCGTCGGGCCAGGGGCTGCGACCGACGACCGGGCCGTCGCTCACGAGTGTACGGCCTCTTGGCGGAGCTCACTCAGGCCCCGGACCATGCGCGCCCGCAGCTCGTCGATGAAGGGCGCGGCGTCGGACTCCGTGTTGGTCCACTCGACCTGACCCAGGTACGACATCTTGCCCTCTAGACGCCCCATGCCCTTGAGGAAGTCCTTGAAGCGAGCCGTCTTCCAGAAGCCATCGGCCACGAAGACATGCACCTGCCAGTCGCGCGTCTTGAGGATCTGTTCCAGGCCACGCGTCTTGAAGGGTCCGATCTCGCCGTCCCGGGTTCTCGTGCCCTCGGGAAAGATGGCGATGGGTACCTTGGCCTCCTTCGTTTCGCGCTTGAGTTCCTTCAGGGCGGCGACCAGCTCCCGGCGGTTTGCCGAGGGGTTCACCACCGGGTATTGATAGAGCCGAACCATGTGCGAGATTAGCGGAATGAAGCGATGATACCGGGCTCTCGTCACGATTCTCGGATATCCGTCGGCCACCGTCTGGACGACGAGGGGGATATCGAGGAGAGACTGGTGGTTCATCACGATCAGCGTGCCGGGCCCGGAGGGAACGACCCGGTGAGGTGCGGGCAGGGACGCTCCGCCGATCCGGCTCATACTTCCCAGCACCAGGACCGCCATCGCTTGGATCCATGATGCCATGATCTCGATGCGACGGTGGGGCTGGAGTCGGATCCGCAGGGCGAGGATCGTGCGCTGGTACAGGTCGCAGGGGAGGAATGCCATGCAGATGAAGACGAGCGCGAGGGATCCTCGGAGCTTCACGGTTCTGGCGACCTCCGAACAGGCGACGGGTCGGGGACAAAGAACGCAGGGCGAGGCCGGAACGCTAACCGGACTCGCTCGCCATCATCAAGCCAACCAAACCAAATGACGACTGACAGTCACACCCTGTACGGCTACGACTTCTGCGTCGGCGGGTATTTCGAGATGCCCACCCGCGATGCGCGAGGGCTGCTACCCCAGCACCTGGAGCCCCTCGAGGTCATGCACGAGCGCAGCATCCTGGCCATCACCGCCTTCCACTTCAACGAGAGCATGGTGGGCGAGTACGACGAGATCGTCCTGGCGGCGGTGGTGCCTCCCATCGTGGAGCCCGGTCGACCCCTCCCCAAGGCGGCGTTCTTCCCTTTCATGGTGGGCACGTCGACGGCGGAGTCCCGGGCACACGCCATCGAGCGCTGGCGTCTGCCCCACTACATGAAGGACGTCTCCATCGACTTCGCCGAGAACGGCGACGAGATGGTGGTGACCGTGAGCGACGACGGGGCCAAGGTCCTCGAGATGGTCGTGACGGCCCACGAGAACCGAGGCCCCGCTACCAACCTCTATACGTGCTTCACGGTCGACCCCGACACGAAATACAAGGTCGACATCGTCATGGAGGCCGAGCACAACGAGCATGAGGAGGAGTCGGGCTCTCTCGAGCTCTTCGAGCACCCCATGACGGAGGGTCTCACCCTGGACGAGATCAACACCTATCCCTTCCGCGAAGAGTGGTACGCCCGCGGACGGCAGGTCTTCGATCCCATGGTCTCCTTCTGAGCGGCCGGCGCCACTACATCATCTTCAACCCCGCCTCGGGGCGGGGCCGTGGCGGCGAGCGCATGGAGCGCTACCGTCATCTTCTCGACGAGGCTCTGGACGACGTCACCTACGGCGAGACGACCCGACCCGGCGAAGAGCGGGATCTCGCGGAAAAGGCGTGTGCCGAAGGCTACGACGTGGTGGTGGCCGTGGGGGGAGACGGTACCTGGAGCAACGTGGCCGATCGTCTGGTCGCCAGCGGCCGAGACGATGTCGCTCTCGGGATCCTGCCCAGCGGCACGGGAAACGACTTCGGGCGGAACTTCGGTTACGACCCCGGCAATCCCCAGGTCGCCGTGCGTGTCCTCGCGGAGGGTAACACCCGCCCCGTGGACATGGGCCGCGTGGACACGCTGAGTGCCTCGGAGCACGACCCCGGACGCCGCGAGGCGCGCCACTTCCTCAACCTCATCGGGTTCGGATTCGATGTCGCGGTCATCGACGCGGCCGAGGGGGCGCGCTTCCTGCGTGGTGAGCTCCTGTACAAGGTGACGGCCCTCCAACAGCTCTTCCGCTTTCCAGGAATCGAGGCACGGGTCGACAGCGCGGCCGGCACGGTCCGAGAGCATCGCCTCCTCATGCTCACGGTTTCCAACGGAGCGTACTTCGGCGGGGGCTTCCCCATCGCGCCGGACGCCACCGTCGATGACGGGCGCCTGCATGCATGTCTCATCGGCGATGCCGCACCGTTCAAGCGCCTGAAGCTCTTCAACCTCGCGGAGAGGGGCCGACACGTGGGCGCCGCCGAGGTCGAGATCATCGACGACCGTGCCTTCCGGCTGACGTTCCCCGTACCGCCTCGCTTCGAAATGGACGGCGACGTCCGTCAGTCCACGGAGCCGGTCATCGAGGTCCACTCGATGCCCGGTGCCCTTCGGGTGGTCGCGCCCCGAGACTAGAGCGCCCGAAAGAAAAGCCTTGGCAACGAAGTGGTCCGGCACGTACTTTGCGTGACAAAGTAATGAGAGCGGCGCGGATTGAGCGTCGCCCGGACGCTCACCCCCCGGAACCCGAGAATGACCGACCCCGCTCGACGACTCGACGACGCTTCACGACGGCCCATTGCCCTCCACGACCGGGCGATGGACAACCTGCGGTATATCAGGGAAGCGATGGAACGGTCTGGATCGTTCACCCATGTGTCCGGCCTGGGCGGAGTCCTCATGGGGTGCGTCGCCCTCACGGCTGCGGTCGTGGCGAGCATGGCGACCAACGACGCGGAATGGTTGGCAACCTGGGTCGCGGCCGCCGCGATCTCGCTGGCAGTGGCAGTGGGGTCCATGGCCGAGAAGTCTCGAGCCGATGGCGCATCGCTCCTGACGGGCCCGGGCCGGAAGTTCCTGTGGAGCGTGACCCCGTCCCTTCTCGCCGGCACGGTGCTCACGCTCGTCCTCGTGCGAGCGGGGGCCATGGATCTCTTGCCCGGCATCTGGCTCCTGCTCTATGGAGCCGGCGTGGTCACCGGCGGCTCGCACTCGGTGAGGCCGGTACCGCTCATGGGCGCGGCCTTCATGGCCACCGGGACCACCGCGCTCCTCTCGCCCGCCGCGTGGGGTGACCTCTACATGGCCACCGGATTCGGCGGCTTCCACATCATCTTCGGCATCATCATCTGGAGGAACCATGGCGGCTGATTCCGGAGCATTGTCCAGACGGGCGCTCCAGACGGAGCACCATGGCATCGAGAGCATCGAGGGCCGGCACCCCGAGACCGAGGCCCTCGAGCTCGATCGTCTCATCCACGAGCGCGTTCGCCTGGGCATCGTGAGTTCTCTCGCCGTCAACGGATGGCTGACGTTCACCGATCTCCGTGATCTGCTCGGCATCACCGATGGCAATCTCTCGGCCCACGCGAAGCGTCTCGAGGAAGCCGGCTACGTGAAGAGCAAGAAGTCCCAGGAGGGACGCACGTCGAAGACGGAGTTCGGGCTGACCGCTACCGGTCGCAAAGAGCTCATGAGCTATCTGAACCACATGGAGGCGATCATCCAGGCGACGCGGCAGGAGGGCGATCAGTGAGCGGACTGCACGTTGCCATCATCATGGACGGCAACGGCCGATGGGCGCTCGCCCAGGGCCGTCCTCGTGAGTGGGGTCACAGAAAGGGCGCCGAATCGGTACGGCGGGTGGTGCGCGCCGCACCCGACCTCGGCATCCAGACGTTGACCCTCTACGCTTTTTCGTCCGACAACTGGCGTCGCCCGGAACGTGAAGTCTCGGTGCTCATGAAGCTCTTTCGACGGTACCTCGCCTCGGAAGTGAAGGAGCTGAGGGAGAATGGAGTTCGGCTTCAAATCGTGGGTCGTCGGGACCGACTCGACCGCGGCCTCGTTCGCCAGATGGAAGCGGCGGAGTCGGCGACGGCCAACGGCCAGCGACTTCTTCTGCGGCTCGCCGTCGACTACTCGAGTCGGGATCTCCTGGTCGAGGCGATTCGGGAAGCAACGACGGTTTCCGAGCTCGAGCGTCACGACATGGCCACGCTTCTGGGCCGGGCCATGAACGCCGACGAGCCGGCCAACGACGTGGACCTGCTCATTCGCACCGGTGGTGAGCGGAGGTTGAGTGACTTCCTGCTATGGGAGTGCGCTTACGCCGAACTGCACTTCACCTCGGTGATGTGGCCGGAATACGACGGAGAGGACCTGGAGGCGGCGCTGGCCGACTTCCGCTCGCGGGATCGCCGCTTCGGACAGGTGGTCGCGGCCTCCTGAGCGATACTCAGTGCTCGGCCGGCGACTGCCCCTCCAACGTCGCCTGCTCGAGTTCGAGGAGGCGTCGCTTCCTCCACACCCCGCCGCCGTAACCGCTCAGGCTCCCGTCGGCTCGAACGACACGGTGACAAGGAATGATGACGGCGAGGGCATTGGCGCCGTTCGCGCTGCCCACCGCACGGACCGCCGCCGGTCGGCCCACGGACTTCGCAATGTCGGCGTAGGAGCGGGTCTCGCCGTACGGGATCGCCAGCAGGGCTTCCCAGACCGACGCCTGGAAGTCGCTTCCGGCAGGGGCCAGTGGCAGGTCGAAGCTTCTTCGCGTTCCCTCGAAGTACTCACCGAGTTGAGCTTCCAGGGCGTCGGTGAGTCGGGTGGACCCCGGCGTGAAGACCAGCCTCGACCGTCGACCGACTCTGCGGATCTGAGCTTGAAGGCCCCGGCGGTCGATGAACTCCACCAGATGGACGCGGTCGTCGGTCGTTGCCGCGAGCATGGGGCCCAGGGGGGTGGCGAGACGAGCGACGTGGGCCACACGCGCGCCGCTGACCACCGTGGGAGCGTCGCCGAAGTAGCGACGGAACGCCTCCTGGAAGCCTGAGAGCGAGTCGTAGCCGACCTCGAAGGCCGCGCGGCTCACCCCCTCACCGTCCTGGACCCGACCCAGCGCCGCTCCGAGACGACGAGCTCGACTGTAGGCGTGAAACGTCATCCCGTGGGTCTTCTTGAACCAACGTCGCACGCGCGACGGGCTCAGGCCCCGCTCACGCATGTCCTGGTCCGTCCACCGGCGCGCGGGGTCGGCTTCCACCGCGGCGAGGAGGGGACGCAGCCACCGGGGTGCCTCGCCGCCCTGCTCCAAAGGCCGGCACCGGAGGCACGGTCGGTAGCCCGCGCTCAGGGCCTCCTCCGCCGCGGCGAAGAAGGAGAGGTTCTTCGTCAGCGGCTTTCGCGCCGAACAGATGGGCCGACAGAAGATTCCGGTGGTCCGGACGCCGGTGTAGAAGACGCCGTCGTAACTGGCGTCACGCTGGAGGAAGGCCTCGATCATGACACGCTCCGGTGGTAGGGCTCTGTCGTTCATGGTGCCCAATCTCGAAGCCTCCACCGACCTTCTCTACCGAAAAATCGACAGGGAACTCCCGGCCCACTGCCGAGGGTGCCCCTTCGCGCCGCCCAGGGCAGGGTGCCCCCACATACCGGGCTTCCGCAAGCCGCCTACGTCGACCTACGTAGAGGCGCGGCCCGGCGGATGACGCAGATTCATGGTCACGAACACGGTAATGCGGCGGCTGTCTACGTAACTGTCTCGCCAGCATCGGCGCGCCTCCCTACGTTGTGCCGCCACCTGCAGGCTACGAGCAAAGGCCAGGAGGACCCTGTAATGCACTCGCCCTTCGTTTCATCGAACCAGAGCTCGCTCCCGGACCGGCTCCCTCTCATCGGTCGGACCGAGGAGCTCGCGCACCTCGAGTCCCTCATGGAGAACGGCGATGGCGATTCGCGAATCGTCTTCGTACGGGGCGAATCCGGCGTCGGCAAGACGCGCCTCGCTCGGGAGCTCTCCATCCGGGCTCAGGGGCGCAGTTGGGACGTCGCCCTCGGACGGGCCTATCCGGTGGAGGCCGGGACGCCCTACTCCATCTTCGCCGACGCGTGGCTGCCCATCTTGTCGTCGATGGATGCGAACACACTGACGGTGCTCAGCCGTGGGGGCGAGTCGCAACTCCGGTATCTCTTTCCCGCCCTCGGCCGCAGCGACGCCGACACCGAAGCCGCATCCGTCGAGGAGCCCGACGAGTTCCGGACGCGCCTGATGTGGAATTTCACCGAGTTCCTGAAGCGCTACGCCGCCCGGCAGCCGGTCCTCCTCGTTCTCGACGACGTGCAGTGGGCCGACGATTCGTCCATAGAGCTCATGCACTTCCTGGCCCGGCAGATCTCCGGCGAGCCCATTCTCATCGTGTGCACCTACACGGATCGCGCCCGGGACAGCAGTCGCCGACTGGTGGAAGCGGAACGGTCGCTCACGTCCATCGGCGCGGGAGAGGTCGTGCGTCTCGAGGCCCTGGGCAGGACCCAGGTTCATGAGCTGGTCTCACGAAGCTTCGGGGTGGACGCGGACGTAGTGCGGGACTTCAGCGCTGTCCTGTACGGATGGACGAGGGGCAACACCTTCTTCGTCGAAGAGGTCTTGAAGGCCCTGGTGACGAGCGGGCGGTTGAAGACGGAAGGGGGGGCCTGGGTCGGCTGGGACGCCAAGGACTTCGACCTTCCCGGCTCGATCCGCGACGCCATCATGGCGCGCGTGGCGAAGCTGAGCGACGCCGGCCGCCGGGTCGCAGAGCTCGCTTCGGTCGTTGGCACACGGGTTACCTACGATGTCCTGGAGTCCATCACGGGCCTGCCCGGTGAGGACGTGCTGAACGGTCTGGAAGAGCTCGGATCCCAGGGTATTCTCGACGAGCACGTCGACGGGGCTTCGGTCGTCTACGACTTCCGCTACCCGTTGGTGCGACAGACCCTCTACGAAGAGTTCGGCCTCCAGAGGGTCCGGGTGCTTCACGGCGCGGTGGCCGAAGCGCTGGAAGCGCACTACGGATCGTCTGCCACCGAGCATGCCGACGAATTGGCTTTTCACTTCGCTCGCTCCGACGGTTCCCGCCTCCGGGGGAAGGCGACCCGCTATCTCATCGCCGCCGGTTCCAAAGCCTTCGACCAGCGGGCGGACCAGGAGGCCATCAGCTACCTCGAAGGGGCTCTGGAACGCATCGATCCTCGAAGCGCCGAAGAAGGGGAGCAGCTCGCTCAGGTGGTGCCGTTGTTGGCCCGGGCTCATACGCATGTGGGCAACTTCGACGCCGCCATCGACCTATGGTCCCGGGCGCGTGACCGCGTGGACGCCGACGCCCCGGGGCGGACGACCATCGACCGGGCACTGGGAATCACCAACGTCTGGCGTGGAGACCACGGGGCGGCGGCCCGCGCCTTCGACGAGGGCCTGACCGTCGCCAGGGCTCAGGGCGACGACAACGCCACCGTGCGCCTCCTCGTCGCCAAGGCCCACGGGCTCCACGAGCTGGGCAAAGCCGGCGAGGCCCTCGCGACCCTGGACGAGGCGTTGCCCTTGGCGCAGGAGGTGGGAGACCCGGCCCTGTTGGCTCGGGTACATAGGGCTCTGACTCTCCTCCACATCTGGGTGGGGCCACCGGAGGCGGCTGAGGAGCACGGCAACCGAGCCATCGAACTCGCTCAGGAGGTGGGCAATCTCGCCATCGAGTTCTGGGCGCGCTGGGGCCTCGCCGTGCTCACGGGAATGCGGGGAGACACCGAGGCCATGGCGAAGGCCATCACCGACGTGTCGAAGATCGCCGACCGGGCGCGGTCACCGGTCCTGCGTCTCTGGACGGCCGACATGTCCGTGGAGCTCGCCTACGGACAGGGCGACTGGGACGCCGGTCTGGTCCGTGGGGAACAGGCCATCTCCGTCGCCCGGTCGTTGAACCAGCGCACCCTGCTTCCCAGGCTCCTGGTGTGGACGTCGCAGATGCACGTCGCCCGCGGTGACCTGGACCGCGCGAAAGAGCTCATCGACGAAGCCGCCGAGATGGCGGGCATCGGTGACGACGACCGGTCGCGAGACGTCCATCAGGTCGTTCCTACGTACATCGGCATCGCCCTCTACCAGGTGGCGCTCGGTGACTACGACGACGCCATCGCGTCAGCGGAGAAGGGCCTCGAGATCGCCGAGGGTACGGGCTACATACTCTGGGCTCTGCATCAGCTCCTGCCCGTCCTCGCCGAAGCTTGTCTCTGGGCCGGCCACATCGATCAGGCCGAAGACGTGGGCCGGCGCCTCCGGGAATACGCCGACCGGATCGATCATCGACTCGGGCGCGCCTGGGCCGATGCGTGCGATTCCCTCGTGATCTGGAAGCGTGGTGATCCCGAGGGCGCGGTGGAGCTCATGCGAACGGCCGCCGACGAGCTGGAGGCCATCCCCATGATCTGGCCCGCCACGAGGCTCCGTCGGCAGCTCGCCGGCCGGCTCAGCGAGATCGGTCGACGGGACGAGGCCCTGAAGGAGCTCGACCGCGTCCACGACGTGTGTGTGCGAGTGCGCGCCGGACTCGAGCTGGAGAAGACACGTGCCATGTACAGGGAGAACGGAGTCCGCCCGCCACCGATTCCCACGAGTGACAACGAGTTGGGCCTAACGGCCACCGAACTGAAGGTCGCGACGTTGGCGGCCCAGGGACTGAGCAACAAGGCCATGGGGGCGCAACTGCGGTGCGCCACACGAACGGTGAGCACCCACCTGTCCAACATCTATTCCAAGCTGGAGATCGGCGGGTCGGGGGCCCGAATGCGCCTGGGCCAGATCATGCGAGAGTCGGGCTTCGTCGAGTAGGCGCAGGAGGCGCGTCACTTCGTCCGCTCGAGCACGCCATCGGCGAGGTGCCAATGCTCATCGGCCAGGATGCCGCTGTCGGACTCGTCGTGGCTGACGAGGACCAGGGGCACCCTGACATCGGTCGTCCACTGGCGAACCTTGCCCGCCAGCTTGTCGCGAAGGGGACGATCGAGGGCCGAAAAGGGCTCGTCCAACAACAGGAGCGAGGGCGAGGCGAGGAGCGCTCGCCCGACGGCCACCCGCTGGCGCTCGCCACCAGACAGCCGCCGAGGCCGGCGTTCCAGGAGGTGAGCCACCTCCAGCAGGTCGGCCTTGGCACCAACCGCCTCTTCCGTCGCCCCACCGTAGGCGAGATTCTCCGCCACGCTGAGGTGAGGGAAGAGAGAGGCTTCCTGCGGTACCCAACCCACCCCGCGCTCCCACGGCGGTACCGCCAACCCCTTCGATGAGTCGAGCCAGGGTTCGTCGTCGAAGACCAACGACCCCTTTGCCCGGCGCTCGACGCCCGCGAGGACACGGAGAAGGGTCGTCTTTCCGGCCCCCGATGGGCCGACGATGGCCACGGCGGCGCTCTCCGTCTCCAACGCGAGTCGCAGCGGACGCGCTCCGAAGTCCACGTGGACATCGAGCCTCCACCCGCGAAATCCGTCAGCGGCCATGGTCTTCCCTCACGCGACGACGCTGACGACGGTTCAGGGCCTCGAAGCCCACCAGGGCGAGGAGGGAGAGTGCCACGCTGGCCCCTACCAGAATCCACGTCGTCTCCCTTCCGGACGGGGCCTCGAGGAGGGTGTACACCGCCAGGGCGATGGTGCGGGTGCCCCCCTCGACGTTGCCGGCGAGGACCACCGTCGCACCGAACTCACCGAGCGCCCTGGCGAAAGCGAGAACCGCACCCGCGGCGATGCCGGGAAGGGCGAGGGGAAGCGAGACCCGAAAGAAGGTCCGGCGTGGTGGCTCCCCCAGTGTCCACGACAGTTCCTCGTACAGCGGGTCCACGGCCTCGAAGGCTCCCCGCGCCGCGAGGACGTAGAGCGGTAGCCCGACCACCAGCGCGGCGATGGTCGCGCCGAGGAGTGTGAAGGGAACGGAGAGGCCCAGCGAACCCAGAAGTGAGCCCAAGGGGCCCTGTCGGCCGAGAAGGGTGAGGAGGAGGAAACCCGTAACCACCGGGGGCATGACGAGGGGAGCCAGCACCAGTGTCGAAACCAGGGTCTTACCCGGGAAGTCGTAACGGGCCAGCAGCCACCCGAGGGCCACGGCAGGCACCAGCCCCGCCAGTGTCGCGAGGAACGCCACGAGAAGCGAGAGGCGGATGGCAGAAGCGACGGACGGAAGCGTGGCGCCCGGGGCCCCTCCGTCGACCTGCTCACCCGTCAGCGGGCCTTCGCCGCCAGGGTCGAAGCCAGCCGAACGGAGCGTGGCCATGGCTTCTGGACTCGAGAAGTAGGCGAGGAAGCCGGCACCGGCATCGCGTCGGTCCGAGGTGTTCAGGACGGCAGCCTGATATCTCACATGCGGCGATGCACCAGGAGGGAAGGTGAAGGCGGTGACGACAGCTGGTTCCGCGAGGGCGTCGGTACGATAGACGATGCCGGCGTCCACCTCGCCCCGGGCCACCCATTCGAGGACACCCCGTGCCGACCCGGCGGTCACGACCGCCTCCCGCACATCGTCCCAGACACCCGCAGCAGCCAGAGCCTGACGGGCGTACCGACCGGCCGGAACGTTCTCACCCCCCACCGCGAGCGTACCGACACCCTCGAGATCCGCGGGTGATCGCAACAAGGCGCTGCGACCGGCGGGCACGACGACCACCAATTCGTTGCTGGCAACATCCACCGGCGAGCCGGCAAGCAGACCGCGGTCGGCCAGCCACTCCATCCAGACGGCGTCGGCAGACACGATCACATCGGCGGGTGCACCGGCCTCGATCTGGACGGCCAGCCTGGACGTCGCGTCGAAGGAGTAGCGTACGACCGGGCCGCCGTCCGCTTCGAAGCTCTGTGCAAGGCGGGGAAGAACGTCGGTCAGGCTGGACGCCGCGAGAACGAGGATGGGCGCGAGGTCACGACCCTCGCCGCCGACATCGGGGCGCAGTTGACTCCAGCCGGGAACGGTCGCCACCGCGGCCATCGCGAGAGCGATGCCCAACGGGAGCAGTCTGCGCAGCTTCGGAGGACCGGGGTTCATGGGCCGGTGAGCCTACCCGACCCGTGGGTTGCTGGCAACGCCTCGTCGTCGAACTTTCCGGGTATGGTACGCCAATCGTTCCCGACGCCGGATCCCGGCACGCCGGTGTCCGAGACTGCTATCGCGGTGAGGACGTCGGAGCTCGATTCCTTCGGGCACGTCAATCACGCGGTGTATCTCAACTACTTCGAGCACGCGCGTTTCGAGGCATTGGCCGAAGCCGGCTTCAGCTGGGACGTTCTGACCGAGCGGGAGTGGGCCATCTTCGTGGTGCGCATTGAAGTCGACTATCTCGCCGAGGCGACGCGCGAAGATGAACTCCTCATCCGCACCTGGGCCGACTCCTTTCGCAGGACGAGCATGCTCCTCGCTCAGGAGATGGTCCGAGCCGACGACGCGTCGGTGGCGGTCGCACGGGCCCGGGTGACCGCCGTATGGATCGGACCCGACCGAAGACCCATGCGCGTGCCCGAAGACGTACGGAGCGGACTCACCACAGTCCGAGCCTGAGCGCAGCCCTCCTCTTCAACGCGAACGAACAACGGACATCGGAATGAGCCCTCGCGAAGACCTCCGCGACCTGCTGGTTGAACGCTCGGTACGCCTCGGCGACTTCACTCTCGCCAGCGGAGCGAAGTCCGACTACTACATCGACGCCCGCCGGACCACGATGTCGGCGCAGGGCCAGCTCCTGCTCGGCCAGGTGGCGTACGCGGCCATTCGTGACAGCGGACTCGATCCCACCCACGTCGGCGGACTCACCCTTGGTGCCGATCCGGTGGCCTACGCCATCGCCCATCGGAGCGCCATCGAAGGTCATCCCATCGACGCCTTCACGGTGAGGAAGCGGGCCAAGGACCATGGCACGGGCCAACGGATCGAGGGTGGGCTTACCGACAGCGGCCGCGTTCTCATGGTGGAAGACACCATGACCACGGGTCGGAGCACCATGGAGGCGGTGGAAGCGGTGCGAACCATCGGGGCCGCCATCGTCGGCGTGCTGACCGTGGTGAACCGAGCGGAAGGATCCGAGGACTTCTACCGCCGCCAGGGCCTCTCGCTCATCTCCCTGTTCTCCGGCACGGACCTACTGGAGGCGGCGAGGTCCGGCGGAGGCTGAGCTGGAACGGTGGCAGACGTACCCCCGTTCGCAAATAAGCTGCAGGCCCCCTAGCTTGCTACAGGTCGTTTGGGGCCGGCCCCCGCAGGAACCGCTCATGCCCCGCGGGAGGCTCCAATGCCAACCAGAATCAAAGCCGCCAGCGCGTGCGTCATCGCTACCCTCGGGCTCGCTGCGTGCGGACCGCAGGTTGACCTCGCGTCAGAAGAGCAGGCTATCCGAGACGCAGCCGCGCATTGGGCGAGCCTGGATGACGAGAAGGACGCCGCAGGAGTGGCGGCGCTCTTCACGGATGATGGGACTCTGCTGTGGGACGATCGGCCCCCTGTGCAGGGTCGGGATGCTATCGAGCAGCACATGGCCACGTCGTACTTGGAGAACCCGACGGGGGAGGGCGGCTGGGGGCCTGACCGCATCGACGTGGCAGCATCCGGCGACCTCGCTGTCGAACAGGGAGCCTGGCAGAATCCAGGTAGTGAGGGCCGCTACGTGACCGTTCACAAGAAGCTCGACGGGGAATGGCGCATCATCGCCGACGTGTCCATCGACACCCCTCCGAACGGCGGTGCCCCAGATTGGGCCGTGGAGAGCCTCGCCGCTTGGTACGAGGCCTTCAATGCTCGAGACGCCGAGGCGTTAGCCGACCTTTACGCGGGGAATGCCCGGACCGGCGGTGGAGAAGGCAGAGCCGGCATCATCGCGAGCTTCCAGTCGGATTGGGCCGAGTCCGACGAGACGTGCCAGGGAGGGTACGACAGCTTCCAGATCGTCGGTGGTGTCGCGGCCGGTTGGGGACGGGATTTCTGCACGGACCGGGCGACAGGTGAAATCAGCGCGGTATCCCGGTGGCTCACCGTCCATGATCAACAGCCGGACGGCACGTGGCTCATGATCCGAGACTGGGGAGAAGAGATCCAGTGACGCTGTAGCCTTGGTCGGCATAGGCGCATGTTAGACGCGCATACCGCCCTACCTTTCGAGCGGGCCCCTGTCCAGGCGAAGCAGCGCCCGGTGGTTTTCATCCTGCGGTAGTCGCCAGACGGCCAGGACCCCAACCGCGGGTTCTCCATACTCGTCCTGAGCCGACCAACTGCCCATCGCCAGCCGGTCGCTCGACGTGGAACTGCCCCGGTGCCAACCGTTGCGCTCAACCTGTCGGGCGTAGTGGTCGAAGAGCTCTTCGGTGCTCAGGCCGGTGACGACGAGTGCGTCCATGCTTACCCCGTTCGACGAACCACCTCCGCCGGTCATCTGGACCTCGGCTTCCGCGGGCGCCTGCAGGAGCGGCAGGCGCAGCCCGCGGTGGCCCATCGGCATCTGTGCTCGCATCTGAGCATTCTCGCAGGGCGTGGGCTCCGCACCGACATCGTAGAACCACACCCGGAGGTAGTGGCGATCACCAAGGGAGACCGAGGAGGCCCTTATCCAGTGGGCATCGGTGCACCAAGTCCCTGCGATGGGTTCAGGGCTGGGCAAGAAGCCACCTTGCAGGCCACGGTCATCTGGCGCACGCTCCCAGCCCTCCCCCTCGATCGTCTCCGCGTAGTCCGAGAGGGCTGCCTCCGGTAGTGCGTCAACTTCGAAAACCAACGTTCCGCCGTTGCCTCGTGTCACGCCGCCCAGCAAAGGGAGGTCACCGGTCGGCGGGAGTACCGCCTCGACATCGGTCGGCGCGTCCCCGACGAAGATTCGGCTCTCACCGGGCGCACTGGAGAGGAGCGTGAGCGCGAGCGCCGCGGGTACATCATGGGGCACGGTTCCTTCAGAGACGTCTCCGCCTGAAGGGCCACACGCCACACTTCCGGCCACCAGCACCGATACCATCATTGCCGTCACGCGCATTCTGCACCTCCTCGTGAGCATTCCGCAGCCTCCCTACGTCTCGGAATTCTGCTGAGCGTGCCTTCAGCTTTCCGTCAGTGCTCGTGCGACGGTTGCGGCCTCTGCGTCATCCAAGACGGGAGTGACGTCCATGTCCATGTGAGGATTCCATTGACCCAGATAGGTGTAGAGAGCTGAGGCGTCTGCGGTCTCGATAATCGCCACTCCTGTCCGGCCACCGGTATCGTGCCAACGCCCGACGATCGTGACACCTGGTCCGGCGTCCACGTGCTGCTCAGCCGTCATGGATCCCCATTGTTCAAGAATGGGCAACCACTTGTCTTGGTCTACACTCCAACTCACCATGAATTTCATCGCGGCACCTCAGGGGGGAAGTGAAAGGACAACGCTGACCGGAAATACGGACCACAGGGCCGGACCACAAGCCGCGCAGACCGTCTTGCCAGATCATCCGGGAGTCATCCCCTCTCGCCGTGTCAGCGTAGCCACGTTCCCGTTGCCGAAGGTCAGCGTGAGGGTGTCGCCATCCCGGTCCACCGTGTATTGCACCTCATTGTCCGGCCAGCTGGCCATGTAGCCCGGGTTCTTGGCGACGTACGCCGTCGTGGTCAGCGTGTTGCCCTCGACGACGTACCGACCGGCGTTGGCGGTGAACTCGTCGTACGCCACCACCTTCTCCGCGTCCGTCATTCCAGCCGGCCCAGACTGCGCCGGCTCGGCCCGGGCCTCCTCCTGGCTGATGAAGAAGATCGAGTAGTGTGTCGACGTGAAGACGAAGAGACCCCTTTGGGCAGGTGCGGTCTCACCGTCCACCGTCCACTCACTCACGGTCCATGCGCCCTCCACTGATACTTGGGACGCAGCTCCGAGTGGGAGCGTCAAGACCGCCGCAAACGCGAGGGGGAGGATGGAGAAGCGAGCAGTGCGAGCCATGTTGCCCTCCTGGGCTGTGGGGGCGACAAGAGTCGGCCTCCGTCGGCTTATCCGCAACCCGAGCACGCCTTCTGACGCACTCGTAATGGCGCGGCCCTCGAGCCCAGACCCGGGGGATTCCAGATGCGCTTCTTAGGCTGCTTCCGGGTCTTCGATCGTCAGAGCGTCTGATCCAGAATCTGACTGGAGGCGACTGGGCCGCCAGGCGAGCAAGAGAGCGACAGCGAGCAGAAGGGCGTTCGCCAGCCACATAGCGACGCCAGGCGCGACCAACTGCTGGTCGGCCAGGGATTCACCGGCCACGAGGGCCGCGTAGTAGCCTGCGAAGACCAGTGTGCCTCCACCGATCAGGAGGCCCATACCGCCGCGGGGGAAGCGAGTCACGATGGACGCACCCGCGAGTGCAAGCACCATACACGCGGCGGCAAGCGCGAACCTCTTCTGAATCTCGACCTCGAACGCAGCAGCACGCGCCACCGCTTCCTCGCCCGGAGCACTCCGAGCGCTTTGGGCCGCATCCCGCAGTTCACCGATGGTCATCGTCCGGTCCGTGGGTCGGCTCTCACTACCGGAAAGCACAGCCGCAAGTCGGGTGTTGGTGCGAGGGAGGACCTCCGTGTTCAAGACCAATGTCAGGGTGGCAACTACAGCCGCAGCCCCTACGACCGGCATGACAAGCCGGCGGAAGTCACCCCGCGTGGAACCGAGAGCGCCTTCCCTACCCAGCCTTGTGAAGACCCAGCAAACGGACAGGAAGACCGCCATCGGGACGGTCAGCGCCAAAGTGAACGGCACGGAAAGGAGCAACACTTCGGCAACTGTGGCCGCCGAGGCACCGCGTTCACCGAGTTGGGGCACCCACTGGAGCGCTTGATTGGCTACAAGGAGAAGCGTCAGCGTTGCCAGCGTGAGCGCGAACGGGCGAGCGTGTCGGTGCAGTAGCTGCCGGGTCATGATCTCGGACATGGCGAGGCCCCCAAGACGTGCGTCCCGCTCTCGGAGCGGAGCGACAAGAACGAGACGCAATGATTCAATAGAGCTCTGGGTGTAGCCGCTCACCGCCAACCGGCCAATTGCCGTGAGAGCGCCCAATGCGAACCGCGTCTGCTCGGCCGGCTCAGTAATCGCATCCAATTCCGCGATCATACCGCGCACGATTTCGCGATGGCGTGGCGGGGATAGATCTGCGACGCGCAGCAAGAGGCGCTGAAGCGCTGGGCGTGGCCCGGACAACGTCAGACCTCCCGCGGACGCGGTGGGCGGAGCCACGACGCTTCTGCACGCTCGAGCGCGAGCCGAGCTTCGGCCCGACCAGTGGCCGTGAGACGATAGAGCTGTCGCGCCGGCTTCCCGGGTAGCGCCGAGTCTTCCCAGCGCGCCTCGAGCCAGCCTCCTTCAGTGAGCCGTGCCAGCAGTGGGTACAGGGTGCCGGAGGAGACCTCGGCGACCTTCATCAGCTCGTAGCCATAGCGCCAAGAACCAGGCGCCTCGAGAAAGGCCGCAAGAGCGCGGGTTGTCGTTCGGGTGAGCCGTTGCATGGCTTATTCTACATATATCGAATAAACCCAGCAAGGATAAATTAGCCGTTTCCGACTTCGCGGATCGCCGAGCGTGGGCCCGGCTGGGCCTCCGCCCGTCCCAAGCTCTGGTCAGTCCAGGAGCCGGAGAGGCATCACCAAGCAGAGGTAGTCGGCCGCGTCGTCCCCAGCGGGCTCGAGGGTCGCCGCCCGCTCGGGAGCTTTGAACGCCACCTTCACGTCGTCGGAAGGAATGTGGCGAAGAACCTCGAGGAGGTAGTTGGCGTTGAACCCGATCTCGAGCTCCTCACCGTCGTAGGTCACCTCCAGCTCGTCGTGTCCCTCGCCCAGATCGGGGGTGAGCACGTTGAGGTGTACACGACCGGACTCGAACTTGAGCCGGATCCGGTGGGTCTGGTCCGACGCCACCACAGCCATCCTTCGGACAGCGGACTCCAACGCCTTCTTGTCGATGATGGCGACCTTGTCATTGTCCCGGGGGATGACCTGGTCGTAGTTGGGATACGTGCCCTCGATGAGGCGCGTGTAGATCTCGGTCTGGTCCGCCCGGAAGCCCAGATGATTCCCGCTGCGGGCGACCTCGAGGGTATCGCCGTCCTTGAAGAGGCGCTGGACCTGGGTCAGCGCGGCCGGCGGCACGATGAAGTCTGCCGACGTAGTCCCGGTGGCCTCCACCTTGACGCCCATGCGAGCGAGGCGATGACCGTTTGTCGCCACCATCTTCATCTCACCATCGCGGAGCTCCCAGAGCACTCCGTTGAGAATGGGTCGGCTCTCTTCAGTCGACACCGCGAAGGACGTGTGATGGATGAGTCCGTTGAGGTCCTTGCCTGAGACGGTGACCCCCTCCGAGAAGTCGACCTCGGCGAGCGTGGGGAACTCGTCGGCAGGCAGACCGTTGAGCTTGAAGTGGCTGCGCCCACACTTGAGCTCGATCTGATCTCCTCGAGTCGTCACCTCCACCGGCTGGTCGGGCAACTCGCGGGTGATCTCCTGGAGCTTCTTTCCTGGAGCCGTCAAGCTGCCTTCTTCCTTCACGTCGGCCATGGCTTTGACGCGTACGGCAACGTCCAGGTCGGTGCCGCTCATCCAGACACCATCCTCGCCCGCTTCGAAGAGGATGTTGGAGAGCACCGGGAGCGTAGTCTTCGACGGAATGCTGGCCGATACGGCCGCGAGTCCGTTGTGAAGGTTCTGCCTCGTGATGGTGAAGTTCATCGGGAGCGTACTCCTGGCGTCCAGGGATGCCGGGTCATTTCGAGTGGGGGGATGTCAGGGGCTGGGATCTCCACAAGCCTGAGATACTATCTCTCTTCATCATCAAAAAACATAGTCGTAGTAGGGCCTGTGGATGTGTGGATGGGCGAGGTCGAACATACCGGGAAGGCGCAGCGCCACGGTCTTTCGCCGACACCCTGTACTCGTGGAAGAATGTGGAGACACTGCGGAGCCATCGACGGAGCCTCTTGGAGCACCGGGAATGGGGTGGGAAAAGAGGCGGTTATCGACAGGTTTCCACATCAGGTGTGGAAAGCGCTGTCCCGGTCCCTGAGCTCACGCATGACGACCTCCACGCGCTCCCGGAAGCGGTCGTCTTCCTCCATGCGGCCTTCGACCTTCCGGATCGAATAGAGGACGGTTGAGTGATCGCGGCCGCCGAAGAGGTTGCCGATCTCGGCGAGGGGCATGCCGAGGATCTCGCGGATCGCATACATGGCGACGTGTCGTGCCTCGGTCACGTTGCGGGTACGTGTCTTCGAGACGAGCGCTTCGATTCGGACGCGCCAACTCCCGGCGATGCACTCCTTGATGCGGTCCGGTGAAGCGATGGGCTCACGAGGCTGCTGCTCTCTGCGGCGCAGGGCGAGGACCCGGCGAGCGAAGTCGGGAGAGATCTCCTGATTCCACACCGACGAAACGGCAAGCAGCTTGAGGACGGCCCCTTCGAGCTCGCGCACCGAAGAGGTGCAGGCGTTGGCGATGCATTCGATGACGGCGTCCTCGAGAACCAGACCCTCGTCGTCAGCCTTCTTGCGGAGGATGGCCATCCGGGTTTCGAAGTCCGGGGGCCTCAGGTCGACGACCAGGCCCCACTCGAACCGCGACACGAGCCTCTTCTCCAGTCCGTCCATATCCTGGGGCGGACGGTCGCTGGTGACGACGATCTGTCGCTGAGAATCGTAGAGTGCGTTGAACGTGTGGAAGAACTCCTCCTGGGTGCTCTCCTTGCCCTGGAGGAAGTGCACGTCGTCGACCATCAAGAGGTCCATCTCGCGATAGCGACCCCGAAAGGCCGCAGTGTCACCCCGGCGGATGGCCCCGACGAGTTCGTTGGTGAACTGCTCCGACGACAAGTAGGCGACCCGTCGTGCCGCGTCGTCACCGACGAGGGCGTGCCCGATGGCATGCATGAGGTGTGTCTTGCCCAGACCCACCCCCCCATAAAGGAAAAGAGGGTTGTACATGCGGCCGGGCTTGTCGGCGACCGCGCGCGCAGCGGCCACGGCCAGTTGGTTGTTCCCTCCGACCACGAAGCGCTCGAAGGTGTAGCGGCCAAAGAGGGCGGGGGCAGGGTCACCCGGTCGGGCCCCGCTCGACTGCGGTCTGTTCGACAAGGGGCGACCCGACGAATCGAAGCTCGAGCGTTCGAGCGAGGCGTCGAGAGATGAGCCCGTTCCCGGGCCCCCTTCGATGGCGGGACGAGGTACGCCGAGTTCGAGAGCTGGGACCGGCCCGGAGTCCTCCGGAGATGCGCAGCATACGCGGATCTTGAGCGGTCTTCCCAGCACATCGGAACCGGTGCGCTCCAGCAACGGGCCGTACTTGTCCTCGAGCCACTCGACGTGAAAGGGGTTCCGGACCTCCAGGACCAGCTCCTCGTCGGTCAGTGCCGACGCCTTGGCACTCGCTACCCACGTGGTGAAGGCGTGGGGTGGCAGATGGGGTCGGACGCCGTCCTGAATCCGTTCCCAGAGTTGGTCCCCGCTCAGCTCCATCGGACCTCCGCTCCAGCTTCACCCGGGGTGCTCGAAAGGCCCCGCGGGGTGAAAGCTGGAGGGTTTTTTCGAGGCATCAAACGGGCTGGATTGGTGGGTGGAGGGGGCCCTCTGTCGACCGCGGGGCGTCGAAGCTACCCAGGGTTTTTGGAAAAGTCAAAGCCACCCGTTCAGGCCCCGAACGACCCCCGAAGACGGGGCTTCGCACCCTTTGGACGTTGACCGTTTCCGGCCCCTTCGGCTATCTTTTCAAGCTCCATTCGAAACGTTGTACACATGACTTGGGCTGGCAGTAATGAAGCCGACATACAAGCCGCGTAATCGCAAGAGAAAGAACAAGCACGGGTTCCGCGCGCGCATGAAGACCAAGGGTGGGCGAAAGGCGCTCAACCGTCGTCGCAGGCGCGGACGGGCGCGGCTCGTCGTGAAGATCGGCGGGAAGTAGACAGCCCGATCGAAGGCCGGGGCGAGCGACTCCCCAGGGAGGCGCGCATACGGCTCGGTTCGGAAATCCGTGAGCTACTCGAGCGGGGGAAGCGGAAGAAGACGCCCAACGTCGAAGTCTTCTTCGCTGCTTCTCCCGCTTCGCGTTCCCGCTTGGGGCTCATCGTTCCGAAGCACGGCCGCAAGATCGTGGAGCGGAATCTCTTGAAGCGCCGACTCCGTGAGATCGGTCGGCGGAGCGTGCTCCCGGGTCTCGATGCCTCCGGGGTTCACGCAGACGTATTGCTGCGAGCCCGGCGGCAGGGGTATGGAGCGGCATACGGGGAGCTGGAAGAAGAGGTGAGGTCGGCCGTGGAGGAGCTTTGCTCGCAAGAATTCTGATCGCCCTAGTGCGCTTCTACCAGCTCGCGATATCGCCGTGGTTCCCCGGGTCGTGCAGGTACCACCCCACGTGCTCCGCGTACGCCAACGAAGCGATCCGACGCTACGGT
This sequence comes from Gemmatimonadota bacterium, assembly GCA_013002885.1. GTDB lineage: Bacteria > Gemmatimonadota > Gemmatimonadetes > Longimicrobiales > Gaopeijiaceae > UBA2589. The sequence goes on from JABDLS010000009.1 coordinate 27,778, forward strand.
TCCTTCCGAGGGGTCTACATGTCGGCGCGTCGGTTGGCCAGGTGTCATCCGTGGGGCGGGCACGGATACGACCCTGTGCCCCAGCGACTCGGCGGGCCCGGGCCCGGGGCCGAAGGTGATGAGGAACCGACCCTAGAGCGTACCCAGAGTACGTCGCGCATAGATCGAGTGATGGCCGGATGAAAACCGAAGCCCGCTTCCTGATAGCCATAGTCCTGATGCTTGCCGTGCTGGTCGGCACCAACCGACTCTTCCCTCCGGTGGTCCCGGAGGACGTTGGCCCGGTGGCCGACAGCACGGCGGAGCAGACAGAGGGAGCTGGTGAAACTCCGTCGGCTCTCCCCAGTGACACCGGGGCCCCCGCTGCATCGGGCGAAGTGGCCGTGCCGCCATCCCCAGACCCGGAGCTACCGGGTTCGACCCAGCCCACTCCGGAAGTGGCCCCGCCGACGACGGCGGAGGTCGTGGTATCGGTATCGGGGCCCCTGTACGAGTACCGATTCAGTTCGTTGGGCGCGCGTATCGTTTCGGGTGAGCTGAGCGAGTTCGAGTCGTTGCGAAAGCCGGGACCCGTCGGTGTCGTGCCCGACGGAACCTCCGGCTACTTCGGGCATCGCCTGGTGGTGGGTAGCGACACCCTGGACCTGTCGAACGTGCCGTTCACCGTCGAGCCGGCGGATGGACTGCAACTGGTGGAGGGAGGAGACCCCGAGACCCTCCGCTTCACCTACACGCACCCGTCGGGCCAGTTCGATTTCCGGGTCGAATACACCTTCGATCCCGACGACTACACCCTGGCGGTCCGTGGGGGCCTACGTGGGGTCGACCGCGCGCTGATGATTACCGACATGGGTGCCGGGTTGCCTTTCGCCGAGGCGGACTCGGCCATCGAGGCTAGGTCCATGGCCTACGTCTTCAACCATCTCCAGGATGGGATCCGGTCGACGACCATCGAGAAGGCCGAGCCGCCGACCATCGTCGAAGGGCCGCTGGTGTGGGCGGCGTTCCGGAGCAAGTTCTTCGTCCTGGCCATGCTTGCGGGTGAGAGTGACGAGCTTGCCAGCGACGCGAACTACCTGGGGGGGCTCTTCGTCCGCGAGGCCGAGGTCGACGAGCGGGTGAGGGTGGGAGCGGCTCAGACCGTGACCGAGGGCGCCGGCTTCGCGTACCGGATGTTCGTGGGTCCGCAGGAATACGCCCTCCTCTCCTCCTTGGGTCAGGGCATGGAGGAAGTGAACCCCTACGGGTGGCGCTTCTTCCGTCCCATCATCCGGCCGTTCGTGTCGGTGATCATGACGATTCTGGTCTTCCTTCATACGCAGCTCAGCCTGGGGTATGGATGGGTCCTCATCGTGTTCGGGGTGCTCATGCGGGTGGTCTTCTTCCCGCTCTACCACAAGTCCATGAAGGCCCAGCTGCGCAACATGGCGGTGCAGCCGCTGGTCAAGGAGATCCAGGATCGGTACAAGGATCAGCCGGAGAAGCTCCAGAAGGAGCTGATGAAGCTCTACAAGGAGCACGGCTTCAACCCGTTGGCGGGTTGTCTGCCCATGTTGCTGCCCTGGCCGGTGCTCATCGCCCTCTTCTTCGTCTTCCAGAACACCATCGAGCTCCGTGGGGTGGAGTTCTACTGGCTCCCAGATCTGTCGGCCAAGGATCCCTTCTACATCCTGCCGATCGTGCTGGCGCTTTCCATGTTCCTGATGCAGTGGGTGAGCCTGCGCTCCCTTGATCAGGAGAATCCGCAAATGAAGATGATGATGTACATCATGCCGCCCATGATGCTCTTCATTTTCATGAACCTCCCGAGCGGTCTGAACCTCTACTACGCCACCGCGAACATCGCGACGCTGCCGCAGCAGGTGTGGATCGCTCGCGAGCGAGCGAAGATGAAGGACCAGCCGCCACTCAAGATCAGCGCGAAGGACTGAGGGCCGGGGTAACCACCACGCGCCTGGGCAGGGTTCTGATCCAGGGTGCCGGCCGGACGCTGGGCTAGCTCTTCGGAACGAGGGACAGGATGGACGTCGACACCATCGTGGCTCAGGCGGCCCCTCCTGGACTCGGGGGCCTTGCCGTCATCCGTCTCTCAGGACCGGGTGCCCTGGGTGTTCTCCGAGCGGTGACCCCGGGCGCGGAGGGACCTCCAGAGGCACGGCGCGTAGTCTTTCGATCCATTGTCGACCCGGCGGACGGCTCGGTCATCGACCGGGCCCTGGTGACATACTTCACCGCACCCGCCAGCTACACGGGTGAGGACGTCGTCGAGATCTCGTGCCACGGCGGATGGATCACCCCCCGCCTGGTGGTCGACGCCTGCGTACGCTGTGGTGCTCGGGAGGCCGAGGCCGGCGAGTTCACCCGGAGGGCCCACCTCCGCGGGAAGATGGACCTGGTCCAGGCGGAGGCCGTTGCCGATCTCATCGAAGCGCGGAGTGGGGCTCTCCGGTCGGCTGCGGTGCACCAGTTGGAGCGGGGGCTCTCGGAGCGTGTGTCGGGTCTGCGTGACCGCCTTCTTCGGGTGGAGGCGCTCCTCGCCCATCATGTGGACTTCCCGGAAGAGGACGACGCGCCGGTTCCGATGGAGAAGGTGCTCGAGGAGGCCGACGAGCTCGCGGAGCGCATGGCGGCTATGTTGCGGACAGCCCCGGAGGGTGAGTTGCTCAGGGAGGGTGCGCTGACGGTATTCGCCGGCCGCCCGAACGTGGGGAAGTCGTCTCTCTTCAACGCGCTGGTGGGCGAGGAGCGAGCCATCGTGACCGAGGAGGCTGGGACGACGCGGGACGCCCTGGAGGCTGCGGTGCAGATCGGGGGCTTCCCCTTCCGGTTGGTGGATACCGCGGGAATGCGGACGCCAGCCGGTCGTGTGGAGGAGCTGGGCATCGAGTTCGCCCGTCGGTACCTGGAGCGCGCCGATCTCATTCTCTACTGCGTGGAGGCGGGGGTCGCCCTCGACGACGACGAGGTGCAGTTCCTCGAGACGTGTGAGGCTCCCGTGGTCCTCGTGGCGACGAAGGTTGATCGTGCCGGGAGGCCGGAGGATGAGAGCGCGGTTGGGTCGGGGCAGCCCGGCCGTAGCGCGGAGAAGAGCTCGCCATTCGCTGGACGGCTGTCGCTTTCGGTGGAGACAGGGGAGGGGCTCGCCGAGCTTCGGGACATGCTGCCCGCTCTCGTGTACTCTGCCGTGGTCACCGCGGAGCCGGGGACGCCGGTCGTAACGCGACGGCGACACGCCCTGGCGCTGGAGAGTGCGGCGGCAGAGGTGGCCGGCTTCCGGAAGGGGATCGAGGATGGCCTTCCGGCGGAAGTCGCTGCGACCCACCTCCGCTCCGCGGAGATGGCCCTCGAGGAGCTCCTAGGCGTGGTGACCACCGACGACGTACTCGACGTGGTCTTTCGCGAGTTCTGCATAGGAAAGTGATGGAAGGTGTGACCAAGGGCTTCGTGATTCGAGGTCGGGTTCAGGGCGTAGGCTTCCGCTGGTGGACACGCCAGGCGGCCGAGACCCTGGGCGTGGTGGGGACGGTTCAGAACC
>JABDLS010000029.1 GCA_013002885.1 Gemmatimonadota bacterium
GGCTCGACGTGCGCTGGGAAGTATCACGACCGCACCCGCTACCGACGCCTGTCCAGGCTCGAGTTGCCTCACTTTTGAGGTCGAGAGCGATGATCTGATGGAGGCAGCCTCGGGGCGGATCGTGGTATCCGAGCCAGTAGGCGAGATGCGGGGCACGGTCCTGAGCTTTTCGGGCGGGCCTGGCACTTGGCTCTCCGGGGACGAGCAAACGATGACAGCCTGGTCCGAGGCGGGCTTCCGTCTGGTCCGGGTCCAGTGGGACGCGAACTGGTGGGCTGGTTCCTCAGAAACGGAAGGGTTCGCGGCTCTGGCTTGTAGGCCAGCGACGGTCACCAACTGGGTGGCGGACAATCTAGTAGACGCAGATCAACCGCTCTGCGTCGAGGGTGGCTCCGGTGGAGCAGGCCAGGTCGCCTATGGACTGACTCACTATGATCTGGAAGAGAGGGTCTCTCTAGCGGTTCCGTGGACTGGATTCTGGATGGGCAGGATTGATCTGGGGTGTCTCGACAATGATCCGCGGAACGCGGAACTCCACTACGGCGAGGGCCCACGGCGTGCGATCGATCTTAGCTACGGGTTCTCCGCCGAGGAGGACGGGCCGTGTCTTACGCAGGACGAATCCTTCCGTGCCGCCTTCGCCGAAGCGAGCATTTCGGTCGACTCCGACCTGCACTACCCGAATACAATGGTCTGGCACGTGCTGGCCGGCGCCGACGAGGTAGGGGCCCTCGGTCAGGGCCTGACCTATTCCGATGCGATGTTGAGGGCCGGATCGCCGCACGTCCGTGTCGACGTCTTGCCTGGCCTCCTGCACGGGCTCCGTGGGCCGACGGATGCGGGAGCGCTGAAGATCCGTGATGTCATCATGCAGGAATGCGTTCTTCGTTAGCCGATTCAGCGGGCGCAGCCGACAAGCGATTACTGTTACACCGAAGAACGCATGGGTACGCGCTGCGCTCATTCTTGTGAACGGGCGGGTGCCGCAGTAGAAACGCGAGACGTAGGCAGTGGACGTCAAAGCGCCAGGCGATCGGGAGGGTTGGGCGACCGGGCGCGCATCCGATAACAAGAGGCTTCCGGCTCCGCGCCTGGCGGCGCTCCGACCGACAGTTGAGGGAGCCAACCGGAATGGTCAGAGTGCCAACCCACCAGCCGCCCAGTCACCCGGGCGCCATGCTGCTCCACGAGTTCCTGGAGCCACTGGGCCTTACACAGACTGAACTCGCGCAGCGCATGGAGATCCCGTTCCAGCGCCTCAACAGCCTGGTCAACGCTCGCAGATCGGTCAGCCCCGATACCGCTCTTCGACTCGCCAAGGTCTTCGGGACCTCCCCCGGCTTCTGGATGAACCACCAGCTACGGTGGGACCTGTTCCATGCCCAGCGCGACGCCAAAGAGGTTCTGGACCGAATCGAAACCCTCGACCACGAAGAGCTCGCGCGCACCGATTGATGGGGGCCACCGTGCGTGAACTCGTATAACAATAGGTCTTCCGGCTCCGCGCCCTGCGGGCGCTCCGTCCCAAACGGCCCCGACCGAAGTCGACGGTTCTGGCGTAGCCGATGCCGCCCGCCGTAGTGTCATCCTGAACGTAGTAGTCGGGGCCGGTTCGGAAGCCCTTGAACGTTAGAAGAAACGGGATTGGAAGGCGGTGCCTGCCAGGGTATCCTGAAGCGCGCCACGATCCGCACCCGCTTTCATAGCCGGTACCCCAGCCTAGGAGAGGTATGCCCACCCACGGCGACAACACGTGGTCGCGGTTTCTCATTGAGGGCGTGGTGATCGTCGTGTCGATCCTACTCGCATTTGGGATCGATGCGTGGTGGGGGCAGCACCAGGATCGGGTCGCCGAAGGCGAGGCGATCGATCAGCTTGCAGAAGACTTCAGGGCGAACGGTCTCCGTCTGGATACACTGCGCGAAACCCATGAAGCGGCATTGGATGCGGCCTACGAGATTCTCGCGCGCGCTGGAATGGGTGGGCAGCCAAAGAGTACTGCGCGGACGGGAGAGGTCGTCTATGTCTCACTCCGGGCATGGAGCTACGATCCAGTGCTCGGCGGCATCAACTCGCTCATCCAGTCCGGGCGACTGGGGCTATTGCGCAACGACTCGCTTCGGGTGGCCATTGCTGGCTGGCCTGATATCGTCGGCGACCTAAGCGGTGACGAGTGGCTCGAGACCACGAATACCTTTGAGAAGTTGGGGCCCTATCTCATCGCTCGGGGCTCGATGTTTGACGCACTCCGAGCCGGTGGCAAGATGACTCGATTGGACGCTTCTCCCGGGTCCGACCTTGGGTATCTCCTGTCCGACTCGACATTCCTTCAGATGATGAGTTGGAGGGTGAACGGCCTCGAGAGCATCCTCCTTGAGGTCGAGACCGTGGACCAATCGATTGTCAGGATCCTCAGGCTGCTGGGAAGCAATTGAGGCGAGGCTCGACCGCAGCCACTTCTTCTAACACCCGGGCTTCCGGCTCCGCGCCTGCGGCGCTCCGTCCCAACCGGCCCTGAGCGGGCAGATGCGGGTCGCGGAATCGCTGCGGTCGACCGTAGTGTGGAAGGCGGAATGGGTTCCGCCTGTTGCGGGCCACATCCTAAGTAAGGGCAAGTCATCCAAACGCAGGAGTCACCCTATTTTCGTAGGACATCTAGCCGTCGCGTTAGGCTCCAAGAGTGTCGACAAACAGGTTCCGCTGGCGGCTGCAGTTGCCGCGGCGTTCGCATTGGACTTGATCTGGCCCGTCCTGCTATTGCTGGGAGCGGAAGAGGTCCGGATCAACCCGGGTGACACCGCGTTCACTGCGCTTGCTTTCGACTCCTATCCATGGAGCCATAGTCTTCTACTCGTGCTTGGGTGGTCCCTCGTCGCGGCGTTCGTTGCCCGGCGTTTCCTAGGCACATGGCGAGCAGCGGCCGTCATCGGGGTCCTGGTGCTGAGCCATTGGGTTTTAGATTTCGTCACCCATCGCCCCGATCTTCCAATCTGGCCCGGCGGTCCCTTGGCGGGGCTTGGTCTATGGAACTCCGTACCTGGGACGATCGTCGTAGAGGCCGGACTGCTGGCAGCGGGACTCTCACTCTATGCCTCGGCGACGAAACCTCGAGACCGCATCGGACGGTGGTCACTCGTTAGCTTAGTCGCATTGACGAGCCTCATTTGGGTGACTCAGCCTTGGGCCCCATTGCCACCATCGTCCGGAGCCGTCGCTTGGGGCGCACTCATTCTTTGGCTGCTTCCTCCATGGGCGGCCTGGGTCGAGAAGCACAGAACGACCGAAGGGGCAGTTGCTCCCGTGTCCGATGGGTCGAGTGACAAAGTCACCGACGCTTAACAAACAGTTGCCGCCTGCGCTCGCTTTGCTCACTCCGGTGAATCACGGCTCGCGTTCGCGAGCCGCGCCGGCAGCCGCGAACACCTCGCATTGACGCCATTGGTTGCCCAAGTTGGCCCCCCGGGTCGCCCGACCCACCCTGGCGCCTTGGTCTGGAGAGGGAAGAAATAGAGGAATCGCCCGTCAAGAAGCACAACCTGTCCGAAACGATGCGCCTGCTTGCCAACCTGGGCGTAATCGGGGCGGGCGATCAGCAAGGCAGCCTCTTTCGAAGAGGAACGGCGGAGGTGAAGCGAACGGACCGCGGCCCTGGAGATTCGGAACAGGCGGGCGGGCACACCTCGCCTAACAAGAGACTTCCGGCTCCGCGCCCTGCGGGAGTTGCGTCCCAAACGCCCCCTGAGCTAGTGACGGTCCTAGCGGGAACGCTGCGGCTGGGCCTAGTCTGACGAGGTGAGCAGTACCGACGGGGCCGGTTCGAAGCCCTGAACGTTCGGCGAGATGGCCTCGACGGCCGACGGAGTATGGTAGAACGGCGACGTCGGTGCGGAAGGAGCGCGACGGCGCAGTGTTCCCGAATCGTCGCAGTCGAATAGGAGTTAGAGTGCGAGGCGACATTTCGGAGCTTGCCCGTCCTTAGGCCATGTAGTACAATGTACGACATGAAGACCGCCGCCGTTACCATCCGATTGGACCCGCAGCTCGAAGAGCTCCTCGACGAGGTGTGCCGTGAGACCGGCCAGTCGCGCAGTGAGGTTGTGCGCGATGCACTTCGACGTCAGCTGACCCTTCGTCTCTTCGAAGAGGCGCGTCGGAAGGTCATTCCATTCGCTGAGGCTGCAGGGGTCTACACCGACGAGGACGTCTTCAAGCTCATGTCGTGATCCGGGTTTGCCTGGATTCCAACGTTCTCGTCGCAGCCTTCGGAGCCCGGGGTCTTTGTACTGACGTGCTGGCTCAAGTGCTCAACGAGCAGCACCTAGTTGTTCCGGACGCGGTACGGGAGGAGACCCTGCGCATCCTCACGGACAAGTTCAAGCTCTCCTCCAAAGCGCTAGCCGCAGTAGTGGCTGTACTTGACCGCTGTGAAGCAGCTGCAGCGTCGGGCGAGCAGAGTCCCATCTCGGTGCGGGACGCAGACGACGAGCGAATCCTGGCCGACGCCGTCGCGGCGGGCGTCCAGATCATGGTTACTGGCGACAAGGACCTGCTCGATGTTGCCGAGCAGTCGCCGATTCCAGTTCTCTCCCCCCGGGCCTTCCTGATGCTGACTCGCGGGGGCGCACTCTAACAAGCGGTTGCTACTGTCACGGGTTGGCGGGTAGGTGACGGGCCACTCGCCTTCAGCTCGCGCCCCTTGTTAGAGGGAAGCCCGTGCAGCAGAATCGCAAGACGTTAGATGGCTCCAGAACGGCCCCGATAGACCGCTGACGCCCTATTTGCGGTGCACCCGATATTCGACACCCTCGAGCCCGTCGAAGTCGGAGTCCTGAGTCCAGAGCGTGGCGCTGAAGGCGCGGGCGGTCGCGAGGATGACGCTGTCGGCGAGTGGCAGCTTGAGATCGGCACTCAGGTCCGCTGCCGCGACAGCCAGATCGGCATCGAGGTCGATCACCCGGCCTTTCCTCATCTGGGACACAGCGTGTAGGGCGATTTCCGAGTCACGCTGAGTCCGAATCCGTTTGAACACCTCGAAAACGGTGATGCTCGGTACAAGGAGAGAGGCCGGGTCTTCAACGACCTGAGCGAAGTCCTCTGCGTTGGGCCCGTCCGCGAAGTATTCAAGCCACGCCGAGGAATCCACAACATTCATACCCGATCCTCATCCCTCGGTACCGACGTGTCGATCCCGCGGAGGGAGCCGCGCATCGATTGAACTGGTACGACGGGGATGAGCTCAATCCGCCCGCGGTACGGAATCGCGTCTACGAGTTGACCCGGCTTGAGGTCGAGTTTTTCCCGGACATCCTTGGGAATCACCACTTGGAAGCGCGAAGAAATGGTCACCACAGTCATGGTCAACCTAGGTTAGAGTCCGTCCGTATACTTATACTCATCAGAACGAACCCGGTTCCGCAAGACGCCATTGCTGACGAACGCTGAGCCATCTAACAAGCGATTGCTACTGACGCGGGTTACCATGAGGGCACGCGCTTCGCGCTGATGAGCGGATGGGCCGTGCAGCAGAATCGCGAGACGCTAGGCGGCATCGAAAGGGGCGTGGATTGCGAAGGCTCGTCATCTTGGTCGGGGCGTCCGGCTCCGGGAAGTCTGCCGTGGCACGACTGTTGGCCACGCGCGCTCCGTGGGAGGGTCAGGTCTTTCATCTGGACGATATCGGCGTGCCGACCGGCACGGGATGGGACCTATTCGACAGTGGGGAAGATTGGCAGAACTGGGCGACCGCGAAGTGGATCGCTCATCTCGCGGCCCGAGACGGCGGTCTCCAGCTTCTGGATGCTCAGACGCGTCCATGCTTCATTCACGCCGCGATCGAAAGGCATGCCGACTTCGAGGCTACCATCGTCCTGCTCGACTGTAGCGCGGATGTTCGTCGCTATCGGCTGGTGGAGCTGCGAGATCGGGCCGAGTTGGCCAGTGCGAAAATGGAAAACTGGGCCGGCTACCTCCGCGACCAAGCAGAGGAATTGGGGATCGCGCGCATCGACACGAGCTCACTGTCGGTGGAGCAGGTGGCCGCCAAGGTTGAGTCGATAGTAGGCGTCGGCTTGCCGGCGGACGCCGTCTAACAAGGAATTGCTGCTGTCGCTGGAAGCCTTGAGGGCCTTAGCGATCGCTACGCGGTCGAAAAGGAAGTAGGAGAGCGGACCACCGTTATTCTTCTCGGAAGTCCACGGCGAACACCTCCACCGATTCGTCCTTTCCTCGCAGCGTATGTGCACCCAACGACCGGAAGGCCCAACCGTCCTCTCCGTCGAGGCCCGCCTTCAGCTCGTCACCGACCAGAACATCGACGTGGTGAACCTTGCACAGTCCTTGGATTCGAGCAGTCTGATTCAGAACGTCTCCGGTGAAGACGATCTCCTTCTTGAGGGCGCCGATCTGACCTGTTGTCACAACCCCCGCCTGCAAGCCGGCCTTGAAGTCCGGTACCACCCCGAAGCGTTGCGCAAAGCGGGAAGACTGCCGCCGTAAGTCGGACTTCATGCGCCACACACAGCGGATGCAGTTGCTGTCGCGGAGCCCGACCTTCTCGGGCCAAGACACGATGATCTCGTCGCCGACGTGTTGATAGACCTCACCCCCGTGATCGACGATGGCATTGCCGAGGGCGTTGTAGTATGCCCGGAGTAGCTCAAAGTACTGTGCATGCCCGAGACGTTCGGCGATCCGTGTGGACGACTTCATGTCTGAGAAGAGAAAGAGACGCCGCTCTTCGTTTGGGGTGTGGTAGCGTCCAGTCAGGAGATTGGTCAGGACCCGAGGCCCCAGGTGCTCGCTGACTTCGGCGTAGAACAGTGACGCGACGAGAGCGGTGGTAAGCTGCACACCGGTGGCTAGGCTGGCACCACTGGCCAGGAATTCTCGGAGGCGCTCCCAGACCCGCCCGTCGCCCAGCCCAGTGTCCATCTCCATCGCGGCGGCGAGGGGGAAGGTGACGAGGATGACGCCCGCGAGGAGAGCTGCGTAGAAGAGGGTCTTCGCGACCAGCTTCCTCCCGAGACTGAGTGAAGCCAACCGCCGGTCCAGATAGAGCAGTTCGATCGCGCCCACCAGAAACCCCACTGACGCGACCGCGATACTGGCAAAGAGGTAGATCCCCAGGTCCACCTCGATGGCGGTGTTGGCGACCCCCGACGAAGCTGCGGTGGCGCGATCCGAGATCGTGAAGACCTGGTCTACGAGGAACCAGATCAACCCGAAAGGCAGGATCCTGAGCGTGTTGCGCCGGGCCCTGGGGGAGAGTCGTGACCACATGAGATACCGTGGGTTACCGTGGGGCCGCAGCCGATCAACAGCAGGTCGTGGTGCGAGTTGGGGAGAAGGTGGCACCGCTACTCGACGGACGAAAGCGAGGAAGCCCCCCTGGAAGAGCCCCAGTGGCGCGATCAACGGGTGGGCCTCGACGTCGCCAAAGGGGCTTCGGGCCCCGCTGGATCGACGGGGCATGGAAGGTGGTCCACACGCAGTCGGCCAGCCGCCCAGTCCAGCCGTCGTCCGAGGGTTAGCGACCGCCCCGACGGTACGGGCGTTATCGGACATGCCCCGTCGGAGGCTTCGCCGATCGGCGTGGATCGATTCCCCGCCGGATTTGGCAGCTTGGACGTCGTCTCCGAGTTGGCGGGATCGGACAGTCGCGACCGAATCCAGTTAGCGGATGGAGCGCGTTCACTGGCCGACCCCTAGAAAAGGGGGATGTTGTGGCTCTGCCAGGGGCGACGGCCTATGTTGCGCTCGCAAGCCGCCCAATCCGCGTGGCTAAGGGCTCAGGCTGCAGTTGAGCGAGTTCGAGCAGTCCGATGGAGCGCGCTGCATATGGCAGACCAGAAGAGGGGCGCCCGCCTACTGGCCGAGGCCGTGGTGATCGTTGTGAGTATTCTACTCGCGTTCTGGATCGATGCTTCGTGGGAGTCGCGTCAGGCCCGGGCTGCGGAGCGGAGGCTTCTCGAGTCCATCCGAACTGAGACAGCTGCGAACCGGGTGAACCTCGACGTGACGATTGCCACGAATCGAGGAGATCTTGAGCGATTCAGCCGCTTCTTGGCCGCGTCACCGGATGAGCTCCAACGCCTCCCTCAGGACAGCGTTGCGCTGTGGCTGGGATCGATCGTCATCGCGTGGACGTACGACGGCGATCACTCCGCTACCGGGCTGCTCCTCGACTCGTTCACCCCCGTCACCGCGCAGGGACGCCGCGTTCGGAACCTCGCTGCGCGCTGGGTACGCGTTCTCGAGGACGCGGGTGAGGAGAAGGCTACGTTGTGGGACCTTGGAACCAGGCTCACTGCTCGACTCGCTCCGCTTGCCGTGCCAGCTGCCGAGGCAGGGCAGGGCTTCGTTCACCAGATCGCCGCCCGACGAGGTCCGAGCGTGCTCGCCGACCTACGCAGAGACTCAGATTTCGTAGCGGCGGCGCTCGACAAGACCCACTACCAGAACATCTACCTCATAGAACTCGACCAAGCCTCGGGCGTTCTGGATTCGCTTCAATCGGCCATAAGATAGGCCGGCTCGAGGCGAACGGCTGATGAAGACGGCTATGAGCCGGGTCCTTACCACGTCATCGAAGTCTGGAGACGACGAGGGCCGGGGTGCGAGGGCAACTTCCCCTGACAATGGGACGCCGGCTGCCCGCCTGCGGCACCCCTCGGCCCAACTCGCCCGCGGAAAAAGGGGAAGAGCGCTGACCTAGGCCGAACGGAGACCAACGCATGGGCGCCAAGATGCGACGCCCATGCCCCGCTGTTGAATCAGTCGTCGTCGATCTCGACCTCGAAACCGTCCTCGATCTCGACCTCGAGCTCGAGCAACACGCCGGTGGTTGGGAAGTCGAAGGCCGAGAGGTCGAGCACCGATCCGTCCTCTAGTACGAACCAGCGCTCCGGGGACAGAACGACGTCCAGTCCGGCCGTCACGCCCTCGCGCACCTGAAGCGGCGGGCTCAGATCCAGCTCCACCTCGACCTCGGCGTCGATGTAGACGACGAAGGGCCGCGCCTGACCACCGGTCGGCGTGAAGGAGCCCTCGACACGTACGGAGGCCTCTTCGGGCCAGTCCGGGAACGAGGCCGCAATGGTGGACCGTAGCGTGGCGATCGCCTGGGCGTAGCCGGGATCGCCTTCGTCGTCCTCGAGGTCCTCGACCTCCAACTCGAACTCGTCGTATGCGCCGGCGGGCAGGTCCGCGGTCGTCACGGCGAGCGGCGAACCGTCCAGCGGCACTTCCACGAGCCGGGGGGGCAGTTCGATCTCTTCGCAATCGTCGTCATCGTCGTCGGACGAGTTCGACGGACAGGTGCCATCCAGGGCCTCGAATTCGAGCTCCGCGATGACCATGCGAAGGTCGGTGAGCTCGAGGATGCCGTTGGTACCCGCGACCGGTACGGCGAGGAGACCGGGGACGGCGGCGGCCGTGGTGGTCGAGCGGAATCGGATCTCGACTTCACCTCCCTCGCTGGGGCCGGTGCTGGAGTCGCAGGCGGCGATTGCGATCGCGAGTGCTGCGACGGTGAGCAGTCTGATCGATGTGGAGAGCATGATCGAGTCTTGGTTCCATGGGTGAGCGAAGGGGCAGGAGCAGACGCTGACACGCCCCTCCCCATGTCTTGCAAGCTACGTGCCGAGGCTTACCTCAGGCCGTGATGCACCCTGAACTCGACGGGTGTCCGCCTCCGCGCCTGCGGCGATCCGACGCAACCGGCCTCGGGCGGACGGCTGAGTCTGGCGCCCACACTGCGGTCGAGCGTAGTGTGGCGGAGTCGGGAGAGGGCCTTTTGGTCTCATCCTCACCCTTGGGCCGAGAGTCACACTTGATTGCAACGCTTGGAGTCCTGCTCCTCGGGGCTGGGGGAATGACTGAAGCCTCGTCCCCCAGGGCGGCCGCGGATTCAGTCCCGAGGACTCGGGTCGTCATGCTGGGCACGTGGACGCCCGCGCCGAACCCTGATCGATGGGGCCCTGCCACGGCCGTAGTCGTGGACGGGAGGGCCTACATCTTCGATGCAGGCGTCGGGGTGGTCCGGCAATTCGTGGCCGCCCAGGTCGCGAGCGATCTGGACGTCTTCCCATCGGGATAGCCATCTCGACGGGCCACACGCGGGCGGCTGCCTGCATCTTCGCTACTCCCTCCGGATCGGCTCCGCCTAGAGTCCCAGTTCAGCCAGCACGCAGGGCGCCGTGTGCTCGGCCGCCAGACGGTTCGCCTCGGCACTGGGATGGGCGTCCTGCCTGCTAACGGACAGGACGTCGTAGGGAAGATCTCCGAACGCACCGCTGATCGGGCACACCGTCAGGCCGCGTTCCCTCGCTCCGGCAACGAACGCGTCATTCAATCCGCCCCGTCCCCCGTCTAGAAACGACATGTCGTAGGGCACGACGACGACCGTGGCGCCCTCGCGACCGGCTGCCTCGGCGAACCGGACCAGGTCGCCGAAGTGCTCGGCCATGACCGCAGGGTCGTCGTGCAAGGACGATCCCTCGACCTCGTCTGCACCGAAAGAGAATCGAGCCCGGACGTAGAGGCCCTGAAAAAGATACGAGTTGAGGTAGGCAAGACGGGCCGGTCGGATCCGATCCATATACCCATCGACGCCCCCCAGGGCCCTGTCTCGCTCGGTCACGGGTGTGAGGTAGTCGATATCGTTGAAGACATAGAGGAGCACGACGAGCCGAGGCTGGACCCGTAGGCCCGCCTCGAGAAACTCCAGATGCTGCAGCGTGTGGCTGTCCGGTCGACCGGCGTTGGCGGACATCCACCGGACGCCGGTGCGCTCCGAGAGAAGGTCCCTCAAGCGTTCGCCATATCGGTCTTCCGGATCGGTCAACCCGAATCCGAAGGCGAACGAGTCGCCGACGATCAGGACCACGGGACCCTCGGTGCCGGAAGGCCACTCCCGGTCTCGAAAGCCGTGGCTGTTGAGATCGACGTGTCGGCGTTCCCAGTGAATCGACGAATACGTCGGAAACCCGTTGCTGGTAGCAGGAAACACCGCCGCCTTACCGCGCGCACCCAGTTCGACGAGAGAAAGGGCGAAGGCCGTCGCCCCGACGGCCAGGAGGGGCTCCCGCCAACGGAACGCAGGTCGGGTCCCGAGCCAGACCAGACCACTCGCCACAAAAAGACTTGCCGACGCCCAATCGGTGAAGGTCGCGATTCCGCGGGTGGAGCCGAACAGATTCGCATCTAGCAGCCGGGCGGCCTGCGACGGCTCCGAAAGTCCTGTGATCAGGTACCCGACGCCCCAGAGAAAAAGAGCAAAGGAAAGGAGTGACTCGGAAGCCGAAGCCTCCATCTCCGGGACACGGCGCTCACGCAGCCAGCGAACGGCCGCACCGACCCACAGAACCGCTACGGCCGATAGGACCAAGGCGAACTCCACCGACCAGCGACCCAGAATCGACCGGTCGCTGTACGAGTCGTACGTGAGCAGGGTGGCCAGAACGAGCCCCAACCCCAGTACGGGAAGAGCCCGGATTCGTGCTCTGTTCACTCAGATACTTCCGGCGTGTGGCGGTGCAAGGTGGGTCCGAGACCTCACCTCGTGACGGGTGCTCTCTCCAAGAGGCGCCGCAACCGATGGCCGTGCAACACCACGGGGGAACCGGCTCTCGAGGTTCGTGTCGAGTTCCGGAGGATGCGGGTGTGTGCAAGGGGCGCCTGATATGGCGACCGTGTTTGCGGAATCCAACCGTAGTCGCGCACCCTTAGCGACTCGCCAGGCAGTCGAAAAGAACGCTGGACAGATCCTGTGAGGCGCACCGGTCATGACCCGTGGTGAACAGATCTCCGTGAAGCGCGTCACCGTGGAGGCACTCGCTGTCGTCCTCAGTATTCTTCTGGCCTTCGCCATCGACGCAGCGTGGGACGCGCGAAACGACCGGTCATCCGAGACCGCCGCCCTGCAGTCCCTTCTCTCGGAGCTCGAAGCCAACCGCACCGCCTTCGAAGCAGGTATCACATATCAAGAACAACTGAGGGTGCAAACCAAGACGCTCTTCGACATCAGCAGAGGCGTCGAGGATCTACCAGAAGACGACGTAGCCATGTCGCGGTTGCATATCAGGTCGCACCGCAACCATTACATCACGGACTACCGTTCTGGTGCCTTGAGCGCGCTGCTGGCTTCCGGGGATTTCGGTCTGCTGCGTGCCCAGGACCTCAAGATTGCTCTCGCCGCCTGGCCGACACTCGTCGAAGATGCTCTGGAGAATGAGAGGATGGTGTCACGCTGGGTAGAGGAGCGGCTCGTCCCCTTCATGGTGGAGACCACTCCAGCCTGCATCTTCACGGTCCCTGATCCAGAGCTGACGTCAGCCGACTATGAGCGTTGCCGCGCGGAGCTGAACGAGATTCTGGGGAGCGATCGATTGGAAGGCCTCCTCGCGCACAAGCTTTGGCTCTACCGGAGTACCCTCGGGGAGTTCGAGAGGCTGCTGGGATCGCTCGAGGACCTGAACGGATTGTTGCAGCGTGAGCTAGCCGGCCGGTAGTCGGATCGGTCTGACAAGCGATTGCTCGATGAGGAAGAACTCCAATAGCTGACCTCATGACCCGTTTCCTCATCGTCGCGGCCTTCCTCTCGGTCCCAGCGCTCGCGTACGGGCAGACCACCACCGATCTCGTCCGCTTCGCCTTCGATCAGGGCCTCGCTTCCTCTACGATGCGGAGTTGGGCGAAATGCCGACAGCCTGGCCCACCCAGGTCGCAGCATTCTCTGAACGCGAGTGGAACGCCATCGATGTGTACCACACCGGGGTCATCCCATACCTCATGTCAGCAGGTGTGCCGATCGCCGACCTGACTTGGTATCCCCCCGGACTCGAACTCGAACTCGGGCCGGACTTCACATTCCCAGGCGCGCCTCGTCACACTCAGGGGTATGCCTTGCTCTCGGACGTTGGGTGGGAGAACGCTGTCTCCATGCTCTGGTGGGCCCAACATGACGTCCGGGTTCAAGAACGCTCACTTCGCGAGAACCTGATGGAGATCCGTCGACTATTGCAGGTCTCTGGGGGAGATCCGCCGCAGGCCTGATTCTTCGCCGAGCCGTGAGGTCGCCCGGGCAAGAACCACCCCGAAACTGGATGCGTCGGCCGTGCGGTGGGGCACTTCCGGTTGCGGAAGCGCAAGTGGGAGACGCAGTGTTGCGGCTCGCGGCGGTTGAACAGGAGTTGGCGAGCGCCCATCAGGAGGCTGTTTTGGCTGAGGGAAAGAGGGCGATCGCAAGTCGGCTGGGCCTGGAGTTCCTGGTCGTAGTCATCGGTATCTTGGCCGCATTGGCTGTAGACGATTGGAGTCAGGCACGAAGCAACCGACAACTCGAGGAGCATCTCCTGACCTCGCTCGCCGCCGATCTCGAGGACGACCGGATAGATGCCGTTCTGCAGGAGACGCTGGCTGGGTTGCACCGGGACGCTGTTGATCATCTGCTCTCGATCACAGACCATCCGTTGGCGCCTACAGACCGGCAGTTCGACGATTCACCCGAGGCGATCGACCAGAGCCTGCGAAGACTTCTGGCCCTGCCTGAGCTCCAGGTGTTCAAGGCGACGTTCAATGAGATGACCTCGACCGGGTCGATTCGCGTAGTCACGAATCGGATGCTGCGACGCCAAATCGCCAGCTACTACCAGGAAGCTGAGGTGGCTCTCGGAGTTCCAATGCGCCAGGTCGACGCCCGCCCCGACCTACAACGCGCACTGGCTGCGGTGGGAGTTGCTTCGGGCGAGGCCGGAATAATGCCCGATCTGGCACAGCGCCTCCGGAGTGATCCAACGATCCCGATCCATGCGCTTCGAATCCGCCAATACTTCGAGAATCGCGTAGCGCTGGAGGGCATGAAAGAGGCCCGCGAGGGACTCGTGGCTTCCGTGAACCAGGAGTTGGAGAATCGTTGGGGTGAGCGGAAGCCCATCGACTCGAGACCCTGAGCGGCGACCGCAAAGGGCATGCACTCGTAAGCGAGGAACGACGAATGAAGTCGATGACGTGTCGGGATCTAGGTGGCGCCTGTGACCTGGCGTTCGAAGCAGAGACCTTCGAAGAGATGAAGGAACTGAGCAAGAAGCACGGGATGGAGATGTTCGCGAAGGGAGACGAAGCGCATTTGGCGGCTGCGGCTGCGGTGAAGGACATGATGACCGGGCCCCAGGCCTTTCGGGAGTGGCTTGCGTCGAAGCAGAAGCACTTCGACTCCCTGCCAGACCTGTAGAGGGCGGCACGTGGAGTGACAAGTGGCAAATGTGAACTGGTTCCAGGCCTTCGCCGAGGTCGGCCTGTTGGCATTGGGGGCCGCGCCCAACGACAGGACGGAAG
This sequence comes from Gemmatimonadota bacterium, assembly GCA_013002885.1. Classification (GTDB taxonomy): domain Bacteria; phylum Gemmatimonadota; class Gemmatimonadetes; order Longimicrobiales; family Gaopeijiaceae; genus UBA2589. The sequence continues at coordinate 14,335 of JABDLS010000029.1, forward strand.
CGCCAAGAGCGTTCCGGGCGGTACATTCAGTAGTCAGATGGTCTCCCCCCGAAGGTGAGAGCTGAGTGATCGACTCGGAGTCGTTTCGAATCGCCGCGGTGCAAGCCGCTCCCGTGTTCCTCGACCTCGACGCCACTCTGGACAAGGCCTGCGACCTGATCGAGGAGGCTGCGGGGGGTGGGGCCGATCTGGTCGCCTTCCCAGAGGCTTTCATCGCGGGCTACCCAGTTTGGGTGTGGTACATCCCTTCAGGGAAAACCCACCCCCTGCGCGACCTCTACACTCGGCTCCATCGTAGTGCGATCTCGATCCCTGGGCCGGAAATCGATCGACTCCGTGACGCTGCAGCACGTTTCGGGGTGGCGCTGGCGGTGGGTGTGAATGAGCGCAACTCAGAAGCCAGCGACTCGACGCTCTACAATACTCTGGTCTATATAGGTGAGGACGGTCGGCTCCTGGGTCGGCACCGCAAGTTCGTTCCCACAGCGGGCGAACGTCTGGTATGGGCGCAGGGTGATGGGAGCGACCTGGAGGTCTATTCGCTTCCATTCGCGAGAGTAGGGGGTCTCCTGTGCTGGGAGAATTACATGCCGCTGGCTCGGTACACTCTGAGCGCGTGGGGGGAGCAGGTGCACGTTGCCCCCACCTGGGACCGCGGGGAGCCTTGGATCTCGTCGATGAGGCACATCGCCAAGGAAGGGCGTTGCTTCGTGATTGGCGTCTGCCAGGCATTTCATGTCGACCACATACCGGACGAACTCGAGTTCAAGGCCGACTACCTGGGCGGTGTCGATGGATGGGTGAATCCGGGGCTCAGCGTCATCGTCGATCCCGATGGGAAGGTCGTCGCGGGGCCGCTCGAAGCAGAGGAAGGGATCCTCTACGCCGACGTCGAGCCGCATCAACTCGTCGGTCCGAGGTGGCAGTTGGACTCAGCGGGCCACTACGCTCGTCCGGATGTCTTCGAACTACGGTTTCACCGGAGGCCGGCGCCGTTCATTCAAGTGATCGAGGATGATCCGGAAGGCCCTGACTCGGAGCCGGTGTAGCGAGGACTTGCCACCGCACGGCTCAACGCAGAGGTTCGCCGGGGGCGCGGTGAAGCGCGCCATCAGCGCCATTTCTCCGCGACCTTGAAGCGGGGCAACATCAAACGCAGACGCGATCAAACTCTACGAGCGATTGGGGTTCAAGAGCGTCGATCAGTCCGACACGCATGTCCATATGTTGCACGGCGTGAGCCAGGAGCGAGAACCTTGATGAGATCGACCCTCGCCATCACGGCGTTGTTCGCACTAGCGCTTCCGGCTCGCGGCCAGGAAGCGCCCCGACCCATCATCGACATCCATCTGCATGCGTACCCCGCGCTTCAGCCGACCGCGGAGGACTCGATCTGGATTCCGTTGGAGATCCCGCTGCCGGCCACCGACACGCTCCTGATGGATCAGACCATCGCGAAGATGGAGCAGCACAACATCGTGCTGGGCGTGCTGAGTGGCTCCCGAGAACTCGTGGCGGCGTGGGTCGATCGCGCTCCGGACCGCTTCATTCGCGGAGTCCAGGTCTCGGACGTCTCCGACACACCGGGAGTCGAGACCGTGCGAGGATGGATCGAGTCAGGAGATGTCGAGGCGTTCGGCGAATTCTCGGTGCAGTATGCCGACATCCGTCTGGACGACGACCGCGTGATGCCCTACGTGGCGCTCCTCGAGGAGCTCGATGTGCCCCTCTTCGTCCATCTCGGACCCGGCCCCCGGCACGGTACCATTCGAGAGGGTAGCCGGTACACGATCGATGCGGGCGACCCATTGGCTCTGGAGCGAGTCCTGGCGGCGCATCCGAATCTGCGGGTCGCCATCCTCCATGCAGGATGGCCTATGGGGGACGACGTCATCGCCCTGTTGCACAGCTACCCTCAGGTGTATGTCGGCGTGGGTGTCATCAACTGGTACATCGCCCGTCCGGAGTTCCATCGCTACCTACAGCGGATCGTGGACGCGGGCTTCGGTGACCGAGTGCTGTTCGGTTCCGACCAGATGCACTGGCCGGAGGCAATCGACCTGGCGATCGAGTCCATCGAGGAAGCGTCCTACCTGAGTGAGGCTCAAAAGGCCGACATCTTCTACCACAACGCCGCGCGCTTCTTGAAGCTCGGGCACTAGCACGAGGTGGGTGGTTGACTATCCATTCGATTTCTGTCGCAGCTCCCGGTTGCGCGCCGGAAGGCCGAGACAGCGGGTTCGACTCCCGCCTTCTGTAGCGGATCTCGGAACCGGCGTCGAGGTTCGAATCCTCGTGCGGCACTCGAGGGAGAGGGTGGCCCCGGACGGCACATGAGAGATCTCACGATACTGGTCGGCAGTTGGAGTGATGGTCTGTTCGCGCTGTCGCCGGATGGATTGTCTCACGAATTCCAGGGTCGGCGTGTGGCGGGCCTGGCTTCGGATGGGTGGTCGGGGGCGATGGCGGTGTTGGATGGGACTGCACTGATCCGCCACTCCTCGCACGACGGATGGAAGGAAGTGGCGACATCCGAGCTTCGGATGGAATGCTGCCTGGCCGTGGACGGTACGGTCTACGCAGGGACCGAGGGCGCTCATCTGCTCCGGTTCGGGGGCAGCGAGGTGCAGCGCGTCGGGGGCAGCGAGGTGCGGGGCGTAGAGGGCGGCGAGGTGCAGCGCGTCGAGGGCTTCGACGCGATCGCTGGCCGAACAGATTGGTTCGCAGGATCCGCAATCATCGATGGAGAGGTCGTGGGCCCACCTCTCAGCGTCAGATCTCTGGCGGGTACGAGGGACGGTCGGACGCTACTCGCCGGGGTTCACGTCGGTGGGATTGCCCGCTCGGTCGACGGGGGTCATACATGGCAGCCTACGATCGAGGTCGCGTGGGATGTGCACGAGGTCTGCGTGCATCCTGACGACCCGGAGACGGTGATCGCGGCATGCGCGGTCGGCCTCTGCATCAGCCTGGACGGCGGCTCGACCTGGGTGCTCGAGCCGGTGGACGCCGACGGGACCTATTGCTCCGCGGTCGCATTCGTTGGCTCAGACCTTCTCGTCTCGGTCTCCGACGGCCACTTCGCTCCCCAAGGTGCCGTGATGCGGCGTGCGATCGACTCGCCGGGCACCCTGGAGATCGCGGGACATGGCCTGCCGGACCGGTTGGCTGGAATCGTGGACACGCGCTGTATCGCATCGAAGGGTTCGTGCGTGGCCGTCGTGGACGGAGGCGGGAACGTCTACGCGTCGGATGACGGCGGGCGCAGCTGGACGCACGTCGGAGAGGGAATCGTGGATCCCAGCAGTGCGCTCATTCTGTGAGGCCCTGCAGCCCCCTTTCCAGTTCGGCGAGCAACCGCCCGAGCCGTGTCGAGTCCCCCTCGCGAAGCACGGTCGCCACCCGCGCCGCCTCCTCGAAGCGGAGCTCGACCGCCCGGTCCACCAGCTCCGCGCCCCCGGCCGTCAGACGCACCCGCACCCCGCGGCGATCGTCGGGGTCCGGTCGGCGCTCGATGAGGCGGCTCGCCTCGAGACGATCGAGCCGGTAGGTCATCGCCCCCGACGTGAGCATCGTCGCGTCGAGGAGCTCTCCCGGTGACATGTCCCGGTCGTAGCGCCGAAGCGTAGCCAGAACATCGAACTGCCAGAGCTCCAGCCCCAGCGGCTTGAGCACCGCCTCGGTGCGTCGCTCCACCAGCTTGGCCAGCCGAAGCAGGCGACCCGAGATGCGCATGGGGCCCGCGTCCAGCTCGGGCCGAACCCGACTCCACTGCTCCACGAGTCGCTCGATCATGTCGTCTGTCATGCCCCACTCTAGAAGGTCGATCGCTTGACATCAAGACACTTGACATCGAGAAACCTCTTATTATCTTGAACTCAAGATACTTGGTCTCAAGATATTCTCTGGAGGGTGGCTCAACCATGAAGACGCTCATCGCCTCGGCCCTCGTGGCCTCGGCCCTCACCGCCGCGCCGGTCACCGCTCAGACCGTGGGCACCAGCCCCTGGGGTCCGGACGACGAGATCGGCCGGCTGAACCTGATGACCCCGGCCTCGCAGGCAGCGATCCTGGCCCGCGCGAGCGGCGAATCCGCGTACGACTTGTCCGTGGAGTACCACATCGGCATGCCCAGTTGGCAGGCGGCAGGCGACCCGCACTTCCGCCTCTGGATGACCCACACCCCCCGCGGCACCGTCGTGGACGACCCGCTCGGGCTCGGGCGTGTCATGAACGAGACCGTGAGCTACACCGGCGCGGCCGTGTCCATGTACACGCACATGGGAACGCATATCGACGCGCTCAACCACTTCGGCCTCGACGGCAAGATCTGGAACAACTTCTCGGCCGACGAGCACCTGGGAGACCGCGGCTGGCACCGCGGCGGGGTCGAGAACATTCCGCCGATCATCGCGCGGGGTGTGCTGCTCGACATCGCCGCCCTCAAAGGCGTGGATGTCCTCCCGGACGACTATCGCATCACCCGGGCAGACCTGCTCGACGCGCAGACACGTCAGGGCGTGGCCCTCGCCGAGGGAGACGTGGTCCTGATCCGCACTGGACGAATGCAGTGGGTGGACGACGCCACCGCCTACATGGCCAGCCCACCCGGCCTCGGCATGGACGCGGCACGCTACCTGGTGGAGGGCGCAGGCGCGATGCTGGTCGGCGCCGACAACCTGAGCCTGGAGGCGTTTCCTTCGGAGGTGGACGGCAACTACATCCCCGTCCACACCTACCTGCTGGCCCAGCAGGGCGTGCCGATCCTGGAGGTCGTGAACCTCGAGTCGATCGCGCGTGATCGGGTCTACGAGTTCGCCTTCATCGCGGCACCTCTCAAGCTCCGGGGCGCGGACGCATCGCCGCTCCGGCCCCTGGCCCTCCCCCTCCGCACCCCCTGAGGATTCCCATGCCTGCCTACGGATTTTTCGACAACCTGGACGTCGTGGACGCTGCGAAGCTGGCCGAGTACAAGGAGCGCGTGGCCCCGATCGTGGCACGCTTCGGCGGCCGCTACGTGGTGGTCGGCGGCCGTGTGGACGTGATGGAAGGACAGTGGAGTCCCGTGTACCCGGTGATGATCGAGTTTCCCACGTTCGAGGACCTGCACGCGTGGTACGCCTCGGAGGAGTATCGAGAGCTCAAGGCGCTCCGCCTTTCGGCCGCCCGGGGCAACGCCGTATTCTTCGGCACGTGACGCCGAATTGGGAGGGCGACGTTGGGTCCCCGCGTCAAAATCTGCTGCATCCAATCAGAGGAAGAGGCGGAGCTCGCGGTTCGATTCGGAGCCTCGTGCATCGGTCTCGTCGGGGAGATGCCGAGCGGTCCTGGTCCGATCACGGACCGCGCGATCCGCACGATCGCGCGGTCCGTCCCTCCGGGCGTGGCAACCTTCCTGCTCACGTCGCGTACCGATGCGATGGGAATCGTCGATCACGTCCGCACTTGCGAAACGAGCGTGGTGCAGATCGTCGACGAGAACGTCGAGCGGGGCGTCTATGACCGTCTCCGGGCCGAGTGCCCGTCGATCAAGATCGTTCAGGTCGTTCACGTCGAAGACGACTCGGCGATCCACCGAGCGATGGCACTTCAGTCGAGAGTCGACGCGGTCCTGCTCGACTCGGGTCGCCCCTCGGCTTCGACCCCGGAACTCGGTGGCACCGGGCGCACCCACGATTGGACCGTGAGCGCTTCGATCGTCTCCTCGGTCTCGGTACCGGTGTTCCTCGCGGGTGGACTCAACGCGCTCAACGTCGCGGAGGCGCTCCATGCCGTGCGGCCGTTCGGAGTCGATCTCTGTTCCGGCGTTCGCACGAACGGATCACTCGACGAGGAAAAGCTCCGGGAGTTCATGCGGCGGACCGTAGCGTGGCGGAGAGATGGGCATCATTCGTAGCATCTCGAGCCAGGGGCGACGCATTGCCTGAGAAGCATTTGGTCTTGCTCTTCGGTCCGCCGGCCGTCGGGAAGATGACCGTCGGAAGGCACGTGGCTCAACGCACTGGTCTGCTTCTCTTCCACAACCACATGTCGATCGAACCAGTGCTGCAGTTGTTCCCGTTCGGTTCGCCTCCGTTCAACCGACTGGTCTCGTCGTTTCGGAATCACGTGTTCGACGAGGTTCTGAATGAGGACGCCCCGGGGCTGATCTTCACGTATGTGTGGGCGCTGGATGAAGCAGGAGACAGGACGCTGGTCGACGAGCTGGTAGCCCGGTTCGAGTCGAGGGGAGCGCGCACACACTTCGTGGAGCTCTTCGCCACGCAGGAGGAGCGCCTGCGTCGCAATCGGACGGACCTGCGTCTCGCCGAGAAACCATCCAAGCGAGATGTCCAGGCCTCGGAGCAGAGGTTGCTCGAGAACGACGAGAGATTTCGCCTCAATACGGACGGAGACTTCTTCTATCCCGAGCGACACGTCCGAATCGACAACACACACCGGACTGCCTCTGATGTCGCGGAGGAGATCGTGAAGCGGCTCGGGTTGCCTTTGCGGGAGACCAGCAGTTGAACGGTGGCGGTACCGGTCGAGCCGCGATTGGCGTACTACGAACACTCTGATTGGGGTTCCGGCACGCTCTCGACGGCTTCAATCAGTGGATAGATAGGCCGGCGACCAGGCGGTTCGCCGAATGGGGGCCGGGAAGGAGCCTGATGGCCCACCGTAATTGCGGAATTCCAGCCAGAGCCGCACCGTTGGCTGTTCGCAAGCGGTCGAAATCGAGCTGGCCGCAACAGATACGAGCGAGGAGAGATCGTGAGTCGGAAGGACGGGTCGGTTCTCGGCCGTCTCGCAGCGGAGGCACTCGCCATCGGCCTCGGCGTGGTGTTGGCGTTGGCGGCGGACGATTGGCGCGAAACCAGATCCGACCGACGGGAAGCGCGCGAGAGCCTCGGTGTCGTCCTGGAGGACCTGAGGGCTGATTCCAGCCTCTTTGCGAGAGCCGGTCGAGCCACGGCTAGGCACACAAGCGCCGCGGCCTGGATATTGGAAAGCTGGGACCGCGCGGCGCCGCCGACCGATTCGATCGAGGAGGCCTTCTACGCCTTCAGCTCTGGCGCACGAGTGCTAATGAGCCGGTCCGCCTACGATGGGCTCGAGGCCTCCAACCATCTTCGACTCCTCGAGAGCGACTCCGTTCGGGCGGGCCTTCTCGACTACTACCAGGAGCGTCAGGGGACGCTTGCAACCTACGACGACCTCTTCTGGACAGAGGGCTTGGAGCTCCTGGACCTTCTTGCACCATATGTTCGGAACCCTGGAGGGAGGGACCGGGGAAGTGTCTGGCCGCCATCAGCCGACAAAGTCGAACTCCGAACAGACTGGGGGACGATCGCAGCCGATGCCCGGTTGCATCACCAGATCGTCGTGACCGGCAGGTACGTCGACTTCCTGAACGACCTGCTGGTCTCGGCTGAGGCCGAAGCCTCGAGACTCATCGACCTTCTGCACGGTGAGCTGGGCGGGAGTTGAGGTCGCGCGACGGACGTGGGCGTGTTCACAGAGAGGTGAAAGATGAAGACCCTGGTGGATTCGGTGTCGCGCAGCAGCATCGTCACCCCGGTGGCGTTCGGAGAGGCCAGCGTATTGAACTACTACCGCGGCATGGAGGAGCTTCTCGACGCGGTGCTGGTGGGGCTCGGGGTGGATCCGCAGCAGGATGGTTTTCCCTGACACGGAGGACGCCGCCGTGGAGATGGACGCGGAACGGTATCGCGAGATTGAAGCTCAGTATTGGCACGAGGTCGCTGGCAACCTACCTGACGAACGTGTAGTGCGCCTCGAGGGGCTGGGCACCGATGTGCGCTTGCTGGAAATCGGCGAAGGTCAGCCCCTCCTGTTCATCCACGGGGGGCCGAATGCGGGTTCGACCTGGGCCCCACTCGTGGGCGAGTTGCCGGGTTTTCGCTGCATCATGATCGATCGGCCGGGCTGTGGCCTGAGTACGCCGGCCCGGAATGCTCCGAAGGCGGTCCGCCGATTCATGGCGGATCTCGTCGCGGCGCTTCTCGTCGAAGTGGAACCGTCTCCAGTAGGCCTGGTGGCGAGTTCGTTCGGCAGCTTCGCGGTCCTGTCCCACGCTGTGGCCCGCCCGGACACCGTGCCGCCGACGGTCCATTGCGGTTGTCCCGCCCTGGTCCCGGGTTCGAAGGCTCCGCTACGCTTTCTACTCCAGTCTGTGCCCGGCCTCAGAAGCGTCCTTCTGCGGCTCGAGCCGCCCAACCTGAAGACGGCGAAGGCCACCTTCCGTCGGATCGGCCACTCGAAGGCCATGGACGCAGCTTCCATCCCGGAAATCGGCTTCCATTGGTACGCCGCGCTCCTCGAACATACCCGCACCCGGGAGAACGATCTGGCACTCTTCGGCCGTGTCAGGCCGAGGGACGCCTTGTCGCCGTCCGAGCTCGGGCGGGTCAGCAGCCCGATGTCTTTCTTCTGGGGGTCGGACGACACCTTCGGTGGGCCAGAAACGGCTCGCACGCTGGCCGAGATGATCCCCGGAGCTGGCCTCGAGCTGTCGAATGACTCCGGGCATCTTCCCTGGATGGATACCCCGGCCGCAGCGGCTCGCCACGTTCAGGAGTTCATGGCAACGGCGACTCGCTCGTGACGATCCATACAGCCTATTTGGGCCGAATTGCAGATTCCCAATGCGAGCCACATTGTCTTTGAGCTGAGCACATTCACGACCGACGTCGGATGGGTCCTCTGACAGACCAAGCGTTCTACTGGAGCCCGTGGGGTCTAGCCGGCCTGATCGCTGGATTGGCCGCGTGGTCCGGAGCTTTGTTCATCTTCCGAACCGCTCCGAATCCAACGGTCAGGACTCGATTCACCGCTCTTCTGTTTCTCGAGGGCGTCCTTGCCCTGACGAGCTCGGCCGGACCCTTGATCTGGGTGGGATCGGAAAGCATTGCTCGCGCGGGCTACCTGCTTCATTTCCTGAACGACTGGCTGGTACTCGCGTTGTATCTACCGGCCGTCGCCGCGGCGATCGATTCACCGCTGCTGCGCCCGTTTCGACGTGGGCCCGCCCTGGCGCTGTCGGTCACCGTCGGCGTTGTTGGCGCGCTCGCCGTCCTGGTTTTCCCCGAGGCCTTCCTCGTGGACTTGCCCCGGTCGACGCCTGCCAGGTTCGGATCACCGTTCTTTCCTATCGCCAGCGGTGCGCAGCAGTTGGGCTGGTTCCTGCTGACCGTGAGCTACACCTACGGCCTCGTGGCGGCCCTGGTCGCGTGGCGGCAAGCCGGCAGCTCGCTGTCCCGTCGGCGAGCAGGGGCCTTGTCCCTGGCCTTCGGCGCTCGGGATCTGGCATTCGGAGGGGTCTTTCTCTACGCGGCGCTCTTCTTCGACGGGACGATCAGTTCATTCTTCATCGCGGTTCAACTGGTGGCATGGGCACTGTTGGTCTACGTAGCCATGTGCGCCTACGGCATCGCGGTCTATCACCTCTTCGACATCGAGCTGCGCCTCAAGTGGACGCTGGAACGCGGCACGATCGCCGCCGCGTTCATCGCGGTGTTCTTCGTGGTCTCGGAAGGCGCTGCGACCATCCTCTCGGACCGGCTCGGCACGCTGGCGGGTCTGCTCGCCACCGGCCTGCTCGTTTTCGCGTTGGCGCCGCTCCAGCGATCTGCGGAGCGCCTTTCCAACGCTGCTCTGCCGAAGGTCCAGGAGACGCCGGAATACCGCGCGTACCGGCAGCTCCAGATCTACGGTGAAGCATTGGCCGATGCCCGAAGTCGTGGACCTGTGACACCCGTCGGTCGACTGGCTCTGGAGAAGCTCCGTGAGTCGCTAGGGCTCGACACCGAGCAGGCGGCCGAGCTGGAAGCCAGGTTGGAGGCCGGCTAGCATTTTCTTCGCCGGCGCGACCGGTCGGGAGAGGGTAGACGATGCTGGGAACCTCCTTTCGGTCACGGGTGGCAGGGTGAGCCGTCGAAGCACCGCATGCCTCGATCCCGCCCGCCCTGGGGCGGATAGTTCGCGGCCATCTCTTCGTTGATGTCGACACCCAGTCCAGGCGCGTCGCTGGGGTAGGTCATTCCGTTGCGCCGCTCCGGGGCTCCCGGGAACAGCTCCTGAAGTTCATCCGAGAAGGGGTCCCCCTCCGCGATCCCGAAGTTCTTCGTCGCGAGGTCGAGGTGCATGTTCACCGCGTGTCCGATCGGAGATACGTTGGCGGGACCGTGCCACGAAGTGCGCACGCCGAAGAACTCACAACACGCCGCGATCTTTCGAGCCGGCGTCAGGCCTCCGATCGCGGAGATGTGGCAGCGGATGTAGTCGATCCATCGATTCGCGGCGAGTGGCACCCATTCGTTCTGGTTCACGATGAGTTCGCCATACGCGATCGGCGTGCTGCTCTGGGCACGGGCGTGCTCGTACCAGTGGGCGTCTTCGGGCGAGAAGAGGTCCTCGAGGAAATGGAGCCTGAGCGGCTCACAGGCCTTCGCCAGGGTCAGGGCCGACGACGGCGACAACGCCCCGTGGACGTCGTGCGACAACTCGACGTCCCAGCCGACCGTGTCTCGCAGGTGCTCGAACGTCTCCACCAGTTCGTTCACGTTGACGATGTCGCGCCTCCGCGCCGGGAAGACCGGGGCCCCCTCGTCGTCGACCTCGCTCCACCCGTCGGCCGGCGGTCTGCTGTCGGCGTGACGGATGCGGACGAACTGGTACCCCTCCTCGATCGCGGCCCGAACCCCATCCTCGATCTCGTCCGGACTGGACCCGTTTGCGTTGGCGAACATGGGCACGGCAGGACGGAGCTTTCCGCCGAGCAGTTCGTAGACCGGCATCCCGGCTCGCTTGCCGAGAATGTCCCAGAGCGCTCCATCGATCGCGCTCATCGCGTTGCTCGCGTCGACGCTCGCGCGCCAGTACGGAGCCAGCCACGCCATATGCCAGATATCGTTGATGTCGTCGGCATAGCGGCCGACGATCGCCGGCTTCATGTACCGCTCGATGGTGTCTGCGACCACGGCCTGCCGCTCGGAGTGGGTGCCACAGCCCACTCCGTAGAGCCCCGGCTCATCCGTCATGACCTTGACCACCGTGAGGTGATAGCGTCCGACGGTCATCGGAATCGTGCGCACGTCGGTGATCTTGAGGCGCGGCAGGGCTCGGAGTGACGGTGCGGCGATCTGTTCCTCCGCATTCAGACCTTCCGGCCCCATCAACTTTCTCGGCAACATCATCGCCGCCAGACCGGCGCCACCGGCAGTCAGGGCCTTGAGGGCTCCGCGACGGTTGATCGATGTGCTGGGAATCATGGTCTCTCGTCGTGATGGCCTGTGCCGGTGGTCGATTTGCCCAACATAGGGGTCACGGCCGCGTCGATCACGCGAGCCCGCGCGCCAGGCCGGGGACGCTTCACGGCAGGGTTGGCTCCCTCTCCGTTCTTGACACTGTCGGTACCGACAGTGTATGGATCAATGGAGGCGCCTGTTTCAAGTGCGGAGGGGTGGCGGAATCATGTCCGAGAATCTGGGTGGCTTCGAGCACCGTGTGCTCCTGGCGATGATGCGACTGGGCGCATGCGCCTACACGGTGCCGATCGTCGACGAGCTCGAGAGGGTCGGGGGCCGAACCGTCTCGCCGTCGGCCGTCTACGTCACGCTTCGCCGCCTGGAGAAGCGGGCCCTGCTCACCTCGGAGATGGCGCCCCCGGGGCCGGGTGAGGGCGGACGCGATCGTCGGGTGTTCACAGTGACGGCAGACGGCGTGCGGCTCCTGCGCGATACCCGGCGCGACCTCATGGATCTGTGGTCGGGTGTCGAGGCGCTCAAGCCATGAGCCGGGGACCGGGTCGTCTGGAGCGGCTGCTCCTGCGCGGCTTCGCGCCCGAGGACGCGGCCGACATCATGGCCGACCTCAGAGAACTCGCGGCTCGGCGCGGGCCCGTGCGGGGGCGGATCTACTACTGGACCGAGCTCGCCAAGTACCCCGTCCGGCGCACGCTGGACGGCATTCGAGCAGGCGGCCGGTCACCAATTCACGACGGGAACGGGGAGGGTGGTGTGGAATCGATTCTGAGGGACACCCGGTATGCATTGCGAGGACTGATCCGAAACCCTGGATTCTCCGGAATGGCGATCGCGATCATGACCATCAGCATTGGGGCGGTAGCGGCCATCTTCGGGGTGGTTCAAGGGGTGCTCCTCGATCCTCTTCCGGTGCACCGGCCCGACCGTCTCTTCGCGGTTTGGATCGACAATTCCGAGCGCGGGCTTGGCCGGATGACGCCCGGGAATTTCCGCGACATCGCCGAACTGGATCGCGCGTTGGAGTATGTTGCCGCGTTCAGTGAACAGACGACTTCGATCGATCTCGGTGATCGGCCCGTCTTTCTGCGCGGAAGCCGCGTGACGCCCGGATACTTTGAGACGCTGGGCGTCGACCTGGCTCTCGGGCGTGGCTTCACCGCCGACGACGGCGAACGCGGTGGGCCGTCGGTCGTGGTGCTCGGGCATCGCCTATGGACCGAGGCGTTCGCCGCGGACCCGGAGGTCGTCGGTCGCTCGGTGCGCCTGGACGGAACCGAATTCGACGTGGTCGGAGTCGCCTCGCCCGGCGTGTATCCGACGCACGCAACCGTCTCGGCCGAGCTCCCCTTCTCTGCGTCCAATCAGGACTTCTTCGTTCCGCTCCGCTACAGCCCGGAGGGGTGGGCCAACCGCCGGTCCCATGTGCTCGGCATGATCGCGCGGGTCGGCGATGATGCGTCGGTCGACGTTGCCGAACAGCGACTGGAGGCACTCGCCGCCAACCTTCGCGCGACGGAACCGCTCAACCAGAACGACTCGTTTCTGCTCAGTCCCTTCACCGAAGAGGTGGTAGGAGACGTCCGGTTCGCCCTCGTGATGTTGCTGGGCACCTCTGGGCTCGTGCTCCTCATCGCGCTCGTGAATGTCGGGGCGCTCTTCACGCTGCGCGCAGAGGACCGCCGCCCCGAAATCGCCGTCCGGGTCGCCATGGGCGCGCCGCGCTCGCGACTCGTCCGACTGCTGCTGCTCGAGTCCGCCATCGTGACGGCGATCTCGTCGGTGGGAGCGATCGTGGTCGCGAGGGGTGCGCTGGGGATCATGCGAGGCCTCGTTCCGTACCAGATTCCCCGGCTCGAGAGCGTCACCCTGGACGGCACGGTGTTCGGCGTCTCCATCGTCGTTGCTGCGCTCGCCACCGCCGTGTTCGCGCTCGCTCCCGCCGCGGGCCTGCAGCTCGGTCGCCTGGCGGGGGTGGCCGGCCGCTCCACGGACGGTCCCGGGCGGCGGCGTGTGCAGAGTGCCGTAGTCGCTCTACAGGCGGCGCTCGGCGTGGTCGTGCTGGTCGGGGCGGTCCTTCTGACGCGCAGTTACGTCAATCTGCGGGCGGTCGATCCCGGCTTCGATGCGCTCGATGCGTGGACGATGACCGTCCCTGGATCCGCGGACGTGCTGGATCTGGTCGTCGAACGCATTCGCGAACTCCCCGGCGTGGAGGGTGCGGCCCGGGCCTACGATCATCCGTTCTCCCGGAGCTGGGGCGACGGATTCGGCATCGTGGGGCGCACACCCGATCCGAACGGCCCGCCGATGCCGGCGAGTCTGCGCCCCTACGGTCCCGACTACCTGCAGACCGTCGGTCTTCGGGTGGTCGAGGGACGCCTCCCCGATCGCGTCGATCTATCGGGCGAGGTCGGATACGCCGTCGTCAACCAGACACTCGCGGAGGCGTTCTTTCCCGACACCTCGCCGTTGGGCCAACGGATCGAGCTGCCGACGGCCCAGCGAATGTTCGGGAGCGAGGGGCTCTTCGAGATCGCGGCCGTCGTGGAAGACGTCCGCTTCTTCGGCCCCGGGCGTCCCGCCGGGCCCGCCCTCTACGTACCGATCACCCACTTCCCCGTCACCGCCACCTCGCTGGTCGTCCGCCCGACTCGGGCCGATCTTGACGTCCTCACCGGTATCCGAGGTGTCGTCGCCGAGATCGACGCCGGCCTCGGACTCCAGGCGGCGAGGCCACTCCGCGACGTCCTGCACGAGATGCTCGCTCGCCCGAGGTTCAATATGATGTTGCTCGTGGCTCTCGCGCTCGTCGCCCTTCTGCTCAGTGGTCTGGGCGCCTACGGACTCATGGCGCGGGCGGTGTCTCGCCGAGTGCGAGAGATCGGCATCCAGATGACGCTCGGCGCCGATCGTGCACATCTCGCATCGGTGGTGATGCGGGCGGCACTCTGGCCGATGGCCGTCGGCGTGATCGTGGGCGGGGTGGTCGCGTTCGCGTCGGCACGTGTGCTCCAGTCGGTGCTCTTCGGGGTGACGCCCACCGACCCGGCGAGCTTCCTGGCGGGTGCCGCATTCGTGCTCGGCGTGGGCGTCATCGCCGCACTCGGACCCGTGCTCCGGGCGGTGTCCATCGATCCGGCGACGGCGCTGAGAAGCGAGTAGGACGGACGCAGGTTCCCCGAGATGGGTCGTGCCGACTACCTGGCGCCGTGCGCATGCGCGTGACCGGAGTTCCGGGCCGGCTCCGTTGACGGGGCGTCGATGGAAGCGTTCCGATGAAACGGCGGCTCGATTCAATGTGTCCGAGAACCTGGAGCGTGAGGGAACGCCCCTGTTCGATCGGTTGGACCTCGCTGCGGAGAGGCGACGGTGAAGAATCTCGTATTCGTGCGGCTCAGCCTCCTCGGCCTCTTGCTGTCGGCCTCGGCGTGCTCGGATTCGGCGTCGGTGGGTGCCGTGCGCTTCGCGCTCGATACCCTACCGAACGACCGAGTGGTCGCCCGGAACGCGGATGTGACCGGGCCACCACGCTGGCGGTTGGTGGAGCGGCTCCGGCTCGGCAGCGCGCTCGAGGAGGGCCCCTCCTTGTTCGGCGCGATCGGGGGCCTGGCGATCGGGGATGGGGGCGAGATCTACGTTCTGGACTCACAGGCCGCGGAAGTGCGGGCGTTTTCAGCCGATGGGACCTTCCTGCGGTCGTTTGGGGGAGGTGGTGAGGGCCCCGGGGAGCTGGCCAATCCGACGGGACTTGTCTGGGGACCCGAGGGTGACCTCTGGGTTCTGAACTGGTCCAACGCGCGCTATTCGTCGTACACGCCCTCGACCGGTGAGGTGGGCAGGGAGCCGCGGCGGCGGGTTTCCTTCGCCCAGTTTCCCTGGCCGGGAAGGTTCGACGTCTCAGGCAGGCTCGTCGATATAGGACTGGACGGGGCGGGACGCACAGCGGCGCTGCGGCTCGGCGAGGACTTCGTGCCGAGCGATACGATCACTCTGCCTCAGCCGTACGACGACGCTCTGGTCACGTTCTCGCGCGGCGGGCAGATGATCGCCTCGATGCCCGAGCCGTTCGCGCCCCAGCCGGTCTGGGCCCCCCGTCCGCGCGGCGGGATCGTCGTGGGCGAAGGCCGCGCGTACCGCCTCCACCGAATCTCGTTCGGAGGCGACACGACCCTGACGGTCGAAGTCGATCGCCCCCTCGCGCCGGTCGCGCCCGAGGAGGCGGACTCCGCGATGGCCCGATTCAGGCAGATGGCCGAGTCGCTGGGGGGCGCGACGCCCGACCGGCAGCCGTCTTCGCGGGAGACGAAGCCGGCGCATGGGGGACTATTCGTCGACGATCAGGATCGCACGTGGGTCGTAGCGATCCTGCCTGGTGGACTACGGCGTTGGGATCTGTTCGCCCCCGATGGACGGCTCCTGGGCCAGGTGGAGAGCGACGCGTCGGCGGGTTACCGCCTCCCCGCCGTGCGTGGATCTTTGGTTGCGATGGCCACCGAGGTGGATGGCGTCCCCTCCGTCATCGTCTACGAGATGGTCGAGGGAGACTGAACGAAGGGCCTATTGACAATGTGTGTGGCAACACGTACCATGATGACATGGACACCGGACTGAAAGCCGAGATCAGACAGACGAGGCCGTTCGCGAGCCTCGCCGAGGAGGCGCACCTCAATCTCGTGCGCACCGCGGCGGTTCTGGGGCACAGGTTCGAGGAGGGTCTAAAGCAGTACGGCGTCACGGGCACCCAGTACAACGTGCTGAGGATCCTCAGGGGAGCCGGTGAGGACGGTCTGTGCAGGAACGACGTCCAGGAGCGGATGATCACGCCCGTGCCCGATGCGACGCGGTTGCTGGATCGCCTCGAGGCGGCCGGCTACGTGGAGCGCCGGAGGGACTCTGACGACCGTCGATTCGTGACCGCGCGCATCACCGCGGCAGGACTCGACCTCCTGAAGCGAATGGAGGGGCCGGTCGCCGCCCTCCACGAAACCCAGCTCGGCCGCTTTTCCGGCCCCGAGTTGCGGCAGCTGATCGGTGTGCTGGAGCGGGCGCGTAGTAGTCCATGATGCACCAGTTTTTTTGCCGCAAAATGTGTTTTCCCACTTACTGTTGTCACAATCACTTGAAAAGGAGATCACCATGACGACCACCACAGCTTCTTCCGGAACTGCCACGACCTGGACGATCGACCCGGCACACACCCAGGTCGGCTTCGAGGTCAAGCACATGATGTTCGCGAAGGTCCGCGGACGCTTCACCGACGTGGAGGGGACGCTGCGGATCGGACCGACCTTCGAGGATTCCACGGCATCGGTGACGATCCGGTCGAGGAGCATCGACACCGGTCAGGCGCAACGCGACGCCCATCTGCGGTCGGCGGATTTCTTCGACGTCGAACGCTTCCCCGAGCTGACCTTCAACGGTGTGAGCCGGCGAAACTTCGATGGGACTCTCGTACTCGCGGGGGAACTGATGATCCGCGAGGTGGTTCGCCGCGTGGAGCTCGAGGTCGAGGAATCGGGTCGTGGGACCGACCCCTGGGGGAATGAGCGCATCGGGTTCACTGCCACGGCGACCATCGATCGGCGTGACTACGGACTCACATGGAACCAGGCCCTCGAGACCGGCGGCATCCTGGTCGGGAACGACATCAAGATCGTGATCGAGGTGCAGGCGGTGCCCGCGGAGTCCTGATCGAGCGCGGGTGACCTTCGAGGCCCTTCGAAGAGGTATTTCGAAGAGGTCCCTTCGAAGCGAACGGCGCGTTGCCAAATAGAACGAAGCCGCCGGCCTGGATTGGCCGGCGGCTTCGTCGACGTAGTCCTACTGCGCCTTAGCGACCGTCACCATCGAAGTCGCCGGGGATGGCGCGCTCCACGTGGTGCCAACCATCGCGGACCGCTTCCCGCGCTTCAGTCCAGGCGAGACGAGACCGGCCCTTCGCCGAGTCCCACGCCCGCTCCATGTCGCGCTCCACGTCGTCGAAGCGGCGATTGCCCAGACGCGCCCGACCGTGGTACCCGAGGCCGTAGGCGGGAGCGTAGTCCTCCCATTCCATGCCCTCGCGGTAGTAGGGGGCGTTCTTGAAGGCGTTGCGCCAGTAATCGTCGTAGTCCGTGGGGTTCACGGCCTCGGCGATCGAGTCACCGGCCTTCGCGCCGGCGATACCACCGAGGATCGCGCCAATCGCAGAACCGACCGGGCCCAGGGCGGCACCGACGATCGCACCCGTGCCTGCGCCAGCCACGGCTCCCGTCCCCGCTCCAACGGAGTGGTCCTTCTTCAGTTCGTCCATTGTTTCCTCCCATTCTGAATTGAGCGGACCCCTCCTGGGATCCCAAGCAGACCCTTTCAATGCAAAGCCCGGGCCAGCGGGGCGGGACGGGGGTCGCGAGCTCGGGACAAGGGCAGGGAGCGGCCGGCTTGCGAGACGGCGAGGTCGATCGGCATGCTGAGGGGCTCGCGGGAGCTGAGGTCCCGGAGCCGTCCTGGATCGCGAGAGGAGGAAGTTCTGGACACCGACAAGCCCAAGCGACCGATCTGGCCGATCATCAGGAGGATCTGGATCACGTTGGGGGTGGGTGTCACTGTCATCTTCGTCACGTGGTCGCTCATCGCCTACAGGGCGTCGAGCGCGGCCCAAGAAGCCACCGTGTCCGCTGATGGTGTCACGGTCCGTCACGCCGCCGGCATCTGGACCTTCTCTGCGACCGGTGTGCCGGACGACGCGGCCAGACTGGTCTTCTTTCCCGGTGCGCTGGTCGACCCGCGCGCCTACGCACCTCTGGCTCAGGCCGTGGCGCGAGAGGGATATGTGGCCGAGATCGTCGAGCTGCCGCGGCGCGGCGCCTTCGGGGGAGCGGAGTCGCCGGAACTCGCCGAGCGCGTCCGCACCACCCTCGCGTCAAGGGGAGAGAGGGCGATCGTGGTGGGCGGCCATTCGAAAGGGGGCGTCGTAGCGTCCCGAGTCGCAGCAGATTTCGGAGCTTCCTTGAACGGGTTGCTGCTCATCGGAACGTCACACCCCCGAGACGTCGATCTGAGCGACATTGCCGTCCCGGTCACGAAGGTGGTAGGCACCCGTGACGGACTCGCCAGTCCCGATGAGGTTCGGGCAAACGCGAGTTTGCTCCCGGAGCACACCCGTTGGGTGTGGATCGAGGGTGGTAACCACTCTCAGTTCGGTTGGTACGGCTTCCAGCCCATGGACCGACGGCCTCGGCTCAGCGCATCCGAGCAACGCTTGCTCATGGTCGAGGCCATTCTTGGCCTCATGAAGTCGGTGTCGGCGTCGGACTCGACTGAGTCCGGTGGGTACGACACCGCCGCCGCGGGATGAATAGCTTGGAACTGCAGACCATGGTCCAGGTGTTCGCAGTGGTCCACCTGGTCACGGTGGGCCTGTCGCACATCGCGGCCCATCAGGCATGGGCCGGGTTCTTCATTCGGGTGCGGGACCAGGGCGAGCCAGGAGTGTTGATGGTGGGCTTGATGAGCCTCGGCTTCGGCTCGGTCATCGTGGCCTTTCATCCCGTGTGGTCCGGCCTCCCTCTGGCGCTCACGCTGTTCGGATGGGCGCAGGTCGTAAAGGGCGTGCTCTATCTGTGCATTCCGTCGTACGGCCTGAAAAAGCTGGGCCTGGTGTCGCTCGACCGTTCCAGGATGTTCCTGGCTCCCGGGTTCTTCCTCCTGGCTCTCGCCCTGGTCATCGCCTGGAGTTGGCGGCCGTGACGATGCAACGGAGTACGTAGATGGATTCACGGTTTCGACCCGCCATGGCGGCGGCCTGGGCAGGCGCGTCGACCCGCTTCACGGGGATTCTCGACGCGGACCCTTCCCTCGTCACGGCCCGGTCGAGTTGCAGCCATCCGACCCTGCTCCAGTTCGTCGTGCTCGACGGGGGGCTCGGAAAGATGCCCCAGGCACCCGCTTTCGTGCGCGCGCTCATCGAGCGTGGAGCGGATCTGGAGGAGCCCTTGGTGGCGGCCGCCAGCATCGGATCTCGACCGATGGTCGAACTTCTGATCGAAGCGGGAGCTCCGATCGAAGCGTGCGCCCCCTGGACGCCGCTGGAAGAGTCGGTCTACTGGGCCCACGAAGACCTCTCTCGCTTTCTTCTTCTGGAGCACGGAGCGCGGGTCCCCTCCCTGCGGGCGGCTGCGGGGTTGGGCGCCCTGAGCGAGATCGAGCAGTTCCTGTCGGGCTCCTCGCCCCACGGGGGTGCGGGTCCCGTCCGGTTTCCCTGGGGATCTCCCTCGACCGACCCGCAAGACGTCCTGGATCAGGCACTCGTGATCGCGGCGAAGAACGGTCGAGCCGAGGCGGCTCGACTCCTGATCGAACACGGCGCTCGTCCCGATGCCCAGCCACCCGGCATTCACGAGAAGGGGGGTGCGCTACACCTCGCCGCGCTGTTCGGGAGGGGCGACATCGTCGAGCTGCTGATCGCGGCGGGGGCGAGCCCGGACGCTCGTGATCCGGAGCACCAAGCCACCCCGGCCGGGTGGGCGCGCCACGGGGGTCACACCGAACTCGCAGATCGGCTGACGCTGCTTGAATCGGCCTAGCGATTCATCCAGGTGATCGACAACTGCAGGACGGTCGCCACTGAGACCCATGCGAAATACGGCGTCTGGGCGATCGCCACCCACCGGTGGTGCTTCCAGACCGCGAACACCATCCAGACGATGGTCCCCCACACGATCAGAATGTCGAGCGACGCCAGGGGAAGGTTGCGCAGCCCGAACTGGATCGGCGTGAACACCAGATTCGCCACGAGATTGATCGCGAACGGAAGGGCTACGATCCGGGGCAGCTTTCCGCGCACCGCCTGGATGAAGACGAACGCGAAGGTCACGAGGATGATCGGATAGATGATTTGCCACATGAGCCCGATGAACTCCGGCTCTGGCGTCCATGACGGCTTTCTCAGTGCGTCGTACCACTCTCTGAATTCCACGGCACCGTCCCTTCGAGTCTCGACGTTCAGTTCGCCCCACGCATCGAAGCGCCCCAGAGCCGACCTTCCCACTTCTCGCACCCCACGATCAGGGCCACGAGGCACTTCTCGGTCCACACCGGCACCACCACCTCGGCGGAGCCCAGCCAACCGGCCACCAGCGAGTTCGGCAGAACATGCTGGACCGCCAGGTTGAACATAGCCATCGCGAGCGCGTTCTGGTCGCCTGCCTCGGCGAGAGCGAAATACCCCGTCTCGTTCGGGCCCACGTCGCGGATCTGCCATTCGAGTTGCGACGGCCGATCGAACAGGTCGGACGCACGCTGTCGTGTCGTCGAGAAGACATCGAGCTTGTCGTAGCCGATCTCGAGGCCGAGATCTTCACCATCCTGTGGCCTCATGACCAGTTCGACCCGTCGCTCTTCGACCGTCGGGCCGACCGGCATCGTCCGACTGTAGTCGACTTGTACGGTCGGCTGGTCGAAGCGGGGGACGGTCAGGAGTCCCTGGTACGCGGTGCGTCGGCATTTCGAGAAGAGGAAGGCACCTCCCGGGCCACTGCGGATCACGAGGCCGGCGTCATCGTCGGGAGCGTCGGCCTTGATGTGCAGATCGGTCGAACGCACGTAGTCGATCTCGTTGTCGAGGTCGCGGTCCATCAGAAGACCGGTGCCGGTCCAGCCGGCGGGTGGATTGGATTGCTGCGGCGGGGTGCAGACCCCCGCATCGTCGGTCGCATCCGCGCGGACGTTCTCGGCGTCCAGGCCCCAGACCGGGATCAAAACATCGATGTCGCGAAGGCACCCAACTGGCTGGTCGACCGCGACACACACCGTGTTGGACGCGATCTTGAAGGGGGCGACCGCTGCGCCCTGGATCATGCCGGCGGTCAGGTCGAGCCGTCCGCTCCCGTTGAAATTGAACCGCGAGTAGATCTCCTCGACGGGTGCCATCGCGCAGTTCACCGACGACGCGATGTTCGGATGGGGAGGACTGGACGGCGTGCCGCGGGCGCACCCGTCTTCGTTCAGGTCGCGCTTGAAATGTGTGCCCGGACCGTCGAGGGAAATGGGCGATTGCGACCCCGCGACCTGGTCGGCTTCGAGAAACGCGTCCCGGAATGCGCGGAAGTCGCTCATGTCGACGGCCCCGTCTCCCCGTCGACCACCCGATCCGTGCAGGGCGTTCGGGTCGGGGTCGTCGGTGAAGGTGCGCAGCCGCAGATTGCCGTCGGCGGTCCCGTCGTCGACGTCGACCAGTGCGCGCTGCAGAACACGGTTGCCGAGCGTGACATCGATGCCCATCGCCGCCGCGAAGGCGTCGATGCGCCCGCTCGTGCCACTGACCGGCAGAGCGGTCTGGATCAGGAGCTGCTTGACCCCGGTAGGCGTGAGTGCCGGCTCCAGCGCCATCAGGTAGCCGGCCAGACCGGTCACGTGTGGGGTGGCCATCGACGTGCCGTTCAGCGTTTCGTAGTCGCTGGTCAGCACTACGCCGTCCTTCGTGGTTCGCGGCATGGTCGTGCTGACGATGCCGGAGCCGGGCGCGGAGAGGTGGCCGTTCACGTTCGAGAACGACGACCGCGAGGCTCCGCCGGTCGACCCGGGTGAATTCTGGACGGACTCCACAACGACGATGTTGGGGTGGCCCTGGGTCAGGTAGCCCGCCCATACGAAGGGGCTGCTCCAGAAGGCGTCGCGCCTATCCGCCGTGCCGGAATCGTTGCCTGACGAGACGACGATCAGGGGGAGCGGATTCTCGCTCGCCAGGACGCCGAGCAGGCTCAGAAACTGCCGCCCCTGCTGGACCACGATCCGCTGGGCCGCAGATTCGCCCTCGGGGTTGAGCATGATCGCCCCCCACTCGTACCCCATGCTGATGTTCACGACGCGAATGTCGGGCCTCGTGCGAAGGAGGCCCGCGAAGCCCCAGAGGAACGCAGCTCCGAAGCTCCTCCGCGTGTCGACGAGACTCGCCGCGTTGGCGGCGGGTCCGACCGCCCGGACGACCAGGCTCGCGAACGGGTTGACGCCATCGATCCCGACCGCGTTGCCGAAGGTGGCGCCGATCGTGCCGGCGACGTGGGTTCCGTGATAGTTCTGGGTTGCTGGACTCTGATTGGAGGCAAAGACGAGATCCGGGTGGTTCGTCCGGAATCCGACGTCGAACACCCCGGTCACCGTCCGTCGTCCGCTTCGCGCCACGTAGTCGTTCAGATTCCACATCTGCGGCGCACGAATCGCCTCGAGCCCCCAGTTTCCTCCCGCCGGCGGGAGCGTCCAGGTCCAGCCCGCCGCACCGCCCGCGAGGTTCGTTCCCGGTACGACGTCGATATCGAGGAGCACGTCGGGTACGACGGTGGAAACGAGCGGATTCTGGCTCAGTTGCTCGACCAGCTCGGACATCTCCAGGTGCGACGTCGTCGGAACGCGGACGGTGAGGATGCCCTCGACCGCGCCGACAATTCCCGGTAAGCCGCCGACGATCGTGGCGTTGATACCGACCAGAATGACGTTGGCCTGCACCACCGTGACATCGATCCCGAACGACAGCATGAGCGTATTCCACGATACGAACAGACCCGGCAACTCCGGATGGTCGTCGCTGAAGTCCTCGTCACGCGCCTCGTACTCGAGCTCCGGGATGGCCGTAGTGGCCGGCGCGGTCGGATTTCCGGGAAGGGTGTCCGCCATCTGCAGAACGATCTCTTCCGCCGTCGTCGTACCCGTACCTGTCACCGCGCCGGACCTCGCACGGACGGTCACCGTCCCCGACGTGCCGGTGATGACGGCCGCTGACGTGCTCGCCTGTCCGCCCGCCACGGAGAGCGCCGTCGGAGCAATGGCCCCCGCACCGCCACCGAGGTCGAGCGTGATCTGACCGCCCAGTGCGGTAAAAGGGCGTGTCCCCTGGTTCCCGACCGCGATGACCGACAGGGCGAACGGCTCGCCCACCGTCACCGAGGAGGGAAGGGACAGCTCGAGCGAGGCCAGAGCCTCGACGGGCGGCTCGACGACGTCGCTCTCGCCTCCGCAGCCCCCGGCGAGGATGATCAGCGCGGCGGCGAGGGGTACCGCCCGTGAGTCCCTGTGCGACATCGCGTGCCTCCGGTTCCTTGGAACGAGGCTTCCCGAGCAGGATGGGTCTGGCGTCGGTGTGGGGTCAAGGAAGGCTTGGGCCGCCTCGGGTCACGATCCAGAGCCATGGAGCGACCCCGGGGGGTGGTGGGCGACGACCTGATCCGCCACTCTCGGAGGGTTCCGTCGCCGGTCCGGTCACCGACCGCGGGGTGATGAGGAACGCCCCGACCTGTCGCGCCCAGAGCTGCCGATGTCGTCATCCACGAGGCCCCTCCCCGACGAGGCCAGACCGCAACTGATCGATCGCATCTCTCGGGCGATTCGTCTTCGGTACTATCAGCACGTCTACGCACGGAAGATCCTCGCGACACCCCCGGTCGCTCCTCACCCGGATTCGAACTTCGAGGTGCACGTCCTGACGCGGGATGAGGAGGTGCTCGAGACTCTGTGGTCGCTGAAGAGCTGGTACCACTTCAGCGGCACACGTCCACGTCTCGTCGTCTATGAGGGGGGTACGCTGAGCACGGAATCGATCGGCGTCCTCGAGCGGCATTTCCCGAGCTGCCGAATCGTCCGGAGGGAACGCTTCGACCGGGATATGTCTCGATTCCTGAGCGACCACCCCGCCGCCCTCCAGCACGCGCGGCTGGGGTCGTTCTACTGTGCGCTCAAGCTCTTCGGCCCACTGTACTATACCGAGGCCCACTCCGTTCTCTACTTCGACTCCGACGTTCTCTTCTTCCGCAAGCCGCACGAGATGCTCGAACTCGTGGAGCGCGGATCGGCATTCTTCAACAGCGATTATCAGGACGCCTACGCCCACTCTCCGGAGTTCATTCGGACGCGCCTCGGGATGGATATCGAGCCACAGGTGAATGCGGGGCTGTTCCATGTCTCCAAAGAGCATCACGGGAACGCCATGGATCTCGCCGAGGACTACTTTTCCCGAATCCCACCGGCGGATCCGTCCCATTGGACCATCAACCGGCACGAGCAGACCGTGAATGCGATTCTTCTCACAGGGGCGAATGCCGTGCGACTGAGCGGGGCGCACCAGATATCGCGCACCCCCCTCACCGATCGGACCGTGAGTCACCATTTCGTCGACGACGGCTCGCGCCCCGAGTATTTTGCGACGGGATTGCGTCGGCTCAGACGCGACGGCTTCCTTCGACGGCTGAGAGGGGCCTCACCACCACCTCCTTCCCGAACACCGACGCGATGAAGCTGTTTTCCATCTCGACACGTCAGACCAGGACGCTGAAGAACGATTGGTTCTTGAAGACCCTTCAGGACGACTGGGACGTACACATCTTCGAACTCGACGACGCACCGACCGGAGAGGGGGACTACCAGTCCGAATCCTGGTACTTCTGCATCGAGAAGAAGATCGGGATTCTGGT
The DNA here is from genome assembly GCA_013002885.1 of Gemmatimonadota bacterium. Taxonomy (GTDB): domain Bacteria; phylum Gemmatimonadota; class Gemmatimonadetes; order Longimicrobiales; family Gaopeijiaceae; genus UBA2589. The sequence goes on from JABDLS010000029.1 coordinate 39,044, forward strand.
GCAGGCGATCCGGGACAACTGGGGCGACATCATTCTCTGGGCCGACATCGACATCCAGTTCTTTCGACCGTGCACACAGCTCGTCCTCGACCACATGCAGGGTCACGACCTCGCGTGTCAGATGTGGCACCGCGAGCTGGGCGACGTGAATACGGGCTTCATGGCCATCCGGTGCAACGAGCGCTCGCTCGCCTTCTTCGAGGCAGCCCGCGAAACCCCCTTCGAGGGCCGGGCGTTCGCCGATCAGGACGTGATCAACGACCTGCTGGACGACGGCGTGCCCCCGATCCGTTGGACCCGCTTTCCGCGCCAGATCTATCAGATCAAGCTGGGACGGGTCCCGGGCGACATCGCCCTGCACCACGCCTGCGGGACACCCGCGCCGCACGTGAAGGACGGCCGAACCGTCACCTCGATCGACCTCAAGATCGAGCAACTCGTGTCGGTGCGGACCCTCGCCGAGTACTCCCCCCTTCAGCGGGCGGCGGTTCGTGTCACCGGCCCGGTGGTGCGAAGGGTCAAGCGACTCGGCGCGGCCCTCGGCTTGGCCGGCGGGTGAGGGGTCGAGCGACCGGGATCGGCCCTCGGCCTGGCCGGTGAGTGAAGGGTCGATGCCTGCCGCCGGGTAGCGGTCGTGCCCGCCTACGGCTGGAGGAAGTTCTTGCGCCCCCTCGTCTCGGAGATCAGCGTGGACCCCCAGGGACGACGATGACGCGCTGGTAGGGGGCGGACCGATGCGGACCATTCTGCGACGGATGTGTGCGGCGATCGGCTTGTCGTCCGTCGTGGGTGCGTGCGCTCTGGCCCTGCCTCCCGAACGCCCGTCCCCGACCGTTCTCGGGTGCTTCGCCATGGAGTCCGACGTCCCGAGCTCGTTCGCCGACACCCTCGGATACGAACTCCCCGAATTCTTCAGTCTCTCCGTCACGTCGTCGGGCCAGTGGCTCTTTCTCCCGACCGACGAGGAGTGGGCCCCCACCTGGTCTCACCACGGCCGCATGCCCTCCGACGCGGCACGGCGCCGGCACTTCATTCGCGCCGGACAGGACGATCCAGAAACGCTGGGCCATATTCCCGGCGATTCGATCGACATCGTCTTCCCCGGGCCGATCGGCAGCGTGGTCGTCCGGCTCGGAGGAGAGGGCGAAGTCGCCGGGGGACGAGCCGCCTACGCCCTCCCCAACCAGCCCGAAGCCGACCTTCTGCTAGGATCTCGCGTGTCGGTCTCGAGGGCGAGCTGCGAACGAGTCCCCCTGGGGCTCCAACGGACGCGGTATGCGAACTGATCCG
>JABDLS010000046.1 GCA_013002885.1 Gemmatimonadota bacterium
TGAAGACGAAGTCCCAGGCCTTCTCGGGATCCTCGCCGGTGCGGCGCAACTCGGCACGCAGAATGTATCCCGCCGTGAGGAACGAGAAGAGCATGAACACGCCGAACGACGTGATGGGCTGGCCCCCCAGGAAGGGGACCCAATCGGGTACATCGAAGAAGACGGGATACATGGCTCGAGATTGTGGGAGTACAGCCTTTCAAGTTCGTGGGATCGCCGCCTCGCGGGAAGCGGTGGAGAGCCCGGGGAACGCCAGACCAGCCGAGGCGGACCCGTCGAGGGCACCGACCTCGCCGCGGTCGAATCGGAACCGGGCGGCTCGAGCCACCATGGCGCCGTTGTCCAGGGAGAGTCGGGGCGAGGCCCAGAACACGCGCCCCCCGGGCGAACGTCGCTCCATTTCCGACCGAAGCACCCCATTGGCGCTGACGCCGCCGCCCAGGACCACACGGTCGCATCCCGTCTCCTCGACGGCGCGAAGCGTCTTGGACACGAGCACATCGATGGCGGCGTCCTGGAATGCTCGAGCGATGTGGGCCTTCTCGCTGTCGGGGAGATCCGCGGGATCGCCTGTGCCCATGTCGAGGGCCACCCTTCGAGCGAGGTTCCCCACCGCCGTCTTCAGACCGCTGAATGAGAAGTCGTAGAAGTCGGCGTCACCGGGACGTTGATTGCCCCGGAGCATGGGACGGGTCAGCCGATGCCTGCCCGGATCCCCTTCTCTGGCGATCGTCTCCACAGCGGGTCCGCCGGGATAAGGCAGGCCGAGGAGCTTGGCCACCTTGTCGAAAGCCTCACCGGCGGCGTCGTCTCGCGTGCGGCCGAGGAGGGTGTACTCTCCCCACGTCTCGGCATGAAGCAGGAGTGTGTGCCCACCGGAAACCAGAAGGGAGACGAAAGGCGGCTCGGCCTCCGGGTCTTCGAGGGAAGGCGCAAAGAGATGGGCCTCCATGTGGTGGACCGGGACCCAAGGTCGCCCCCGGCCATAGGCCACGGCCTTCGTCCAGCAGACCCCCACGAGGAGAGCTCCGATGAGGCCTGGCCCGGCGGTCACCCCGAAGACGTCGATCGCCTGGAGGCCGACCCCCGCTCGTGCCAACGCTTCGGCCACCACGGCGTCGACTTTCTGGAGGTGGGCGCGTGCGGCCAACTCCGGGACGACACCACCGTAGACCTCGTGGACGTCCTGGGAGAGAATGACATGTCCCAGGATCTCGTGATTCCCGTCGATGACCGCCGCGGAGGTCTCGTCGCACGACGTCTCGAGTCCGAGGATCAGGGGCCTCCTCGGCTCGTAGCTCACGGCGGTCCCTGCGATCCTGGACCTCCGTCCTGGTCGATGGCCCTGCGTACCGTAACCCGCTCCGTTCCCGGAACGGCGGTCACCAGCGCCGGCACACCTTCCACCCGGACCCTCAGCAACCGCTCCTCACCCGGGGCCATCCCCTCCAGGAACTCCGCGGGGACCCAAACCCGCAGTCGTTCCGGATCCAACGACGTCACGATGGATCGTGCGCCCGACAGTCGGACCTGGACGCTCGCCGGCTCCACCACGACCACCGCTTCGCCGGCGTCGGCTACGGCCTCCACCGGAATCTCGTCAAGCACCCGCTCCACCAGCTCTTCCACCCGGATGCCCAGCGTGGCCGTTCCGGGTACCACCGACGCGCCCAGGAGGCCCGAGGTGTCCACGGGTACCGTGAACGCACCGGAGCGCGTGATGTCGGAGAGGTCGAAGGGCTCGAGGGGCACCGAATCGAGGCCTTCGAGACGGCTCTCGGGACCGCGGACCCGCACCAGCCGCGGACTGATTTCGATATCCGACGCCAGCGCCAGGTGATCGCGGATCCTGCTCAGGAGTCGCATCGACACCGGAACCAGGCGGGTCTGGGCAGGCTCGAAGGAGATGCGGACGTCGGGGGGCGACAAGGACTCCACCGACAGGCCCGACCGCTCGCCGAGCTGGACCCACTCGCGCCGAAGCGTGATGAGCGTGTCACGTGATCCCACCGAACCTACAGGGATACGAATGCTGGCCCCTTCCTGGGCCAGGCGTAAAATCTCCCTCGGAGGTCCACCGAGGCGAACCTCGATCGAGGAAGGGGAGGGCGGACCCGACGTCGTCCAGCCCGTGTCGGCAATCTGGACGCGGACGGGCACCTGCGAGAAGGTCTCCCGATTCGTCGGCTCGGTCTGGACCAGAGCCCACAGGAGGACCGCGAGTCCGAGTGCCGAGAGCTTCAGGCGCCAGTTGTGGACCAGCACCCGCGTGGGCCTCGGCACGGCGACGGCCTACTCGGCGTCGAGGAGCCGGCGAATGAGCTCCTCGTGCTGGGTCGCGTCCCACTCGGTGGGTCCAGCGACCTTCTTGTAGATGACCCCGTCCTTTCCGACGATGAAGCTCTCGGGCACGCCCGTCGTCTGATAGAGCCGGCTGATGGAGTTCGTCGGATCGTGGAGGATGGGGAAGGTGAGGGACAGCTCTTCGGTAAAGGCACGCAGGTCCCCACCCGGCCGGCCGAAGGCGTCGACGTCGCCGCTGGGAGCGTCGACGCTGACAGCGAGGATCTCGAAGTTCTCTCCCTGCAGGGAGTCGTAGAGCCGCTGCATGGAGGGCATCTCGACGACGCATGGACCACACCACGTGGCCCAGACGTTCACGAGTACGACCTTCTCACCCTCGAATCGCGACAGACGGACCTGCTCCCCGTCGATGGAGGCGAAGGTGAAGTCAGGCGCTTCCGTGCCCGTGATGACCGGGCGATAGCTCTCCCGTCCGACCCACGCGAGGGCAACGACGCCGAGGACGCCGACAATGGCCCACAAGTAAGGCGATCGAAAGAACGAGCGCTTCATGAGAGGTCTTCCGGTAGGGCACGAGGGACGACCGTGTCGGGGGCGCAGTCGCCTGCTTTGCTACGGGCTGGAGAGATCATTGTTCCTGCCCCCCCCCGCCGCCACGTCCCACCGTGAGGCGAACGCTGCTGCCACGCCGTAGCTCCGTCTCGGCGGCGGGCTCCTGCTCCACCACGATGCCCTGGTCTCGCCCGAAGCGGAAGACCTCGTCCACGTCGGAAACGACCAGCCCCAAAGAGTCCAGGAGCATCTCTGCCGCGGCCCTCTCCAGGCCGAGAACGAAGGGCATGGCCACCACCGGCGGGCCGGCACTCAAGCGGACTCGGATCTCCGAAGGGAGCGCCACGACGGCTCCTGGCGCCGGCGACACCGAGACGACACGCCCTCGGGGCTCTTCCGATTCCACGGTGTCGAGGTTCACGACGAAACCACTCGTCTCCAGGACGATGCGGGCCCGGTCTTCGATGAGACCGAGAACGTCGGGGACCGAACGGGATTGCGGCCCGGTGCTGATGCTCACCCTTACCGGATTCGCCGGGCGGCTGAGCTGCCCCGGCAGAGGAGACTGACCCAGCACGAGCCCCGCCACCACGGAAGGGTGCTGGAGTGAGTCCACCGAGCCCATCTCCAGACCGACGCCGGCAAGGCGCTCGGAAGCGCTCGCGAGTCCCATCCCTCGCAGGTCGGGGACCTCGAACAGGTCTCCGGGTGGAGGTGGGGCCGGGAAGAGCACACGTGTCGCGAATCCGTAGCCGAAAGCCCACCCCAGGAGAGCAAGCCCCCCCACACCCAGCAAGAGGTTTCGACCGCGGAGCTGCGGGAAGAGGCTCTGCCCTTCCATCCACTGCCCGAAGGTGGCGCCCCGAGGTGTCGACTGCCCTTCGCCGCTCGCGGCGCCATCCTCCGAACCGTTCGCCGACCGGCGTCGCCCACGCCGGCGGCCGAGAGAGTCGCCGAGCTTCATGCCACCCTCCGGAGTCGGGCAGCGAACGCCCCATCGAATCCGTGGTCGTGAGGGGTCACCGCGAGCCGTCCATGGCTGTCCACGTACGCCGAGGGTACGGCTCCCGATGGCTCGAGACGGAAGTCGGTCCGCTCGGCTAGGAAGGCGTCCACCACCGACTCGTTCTCCTCGGACTCGAGGGTGCACGTCGAATAGACGAGGAGTCCGCCCTGTGTCACGATGTCGGCCCCCGCGACAAGCATCCGTCGTTGGAGCGCCGCAAGTTCGCCGATGGTAGACGGACGCAGTCGCCACCGGGCATCGGGGTGACGCGAGAGCGTGCCCGTACCCGAGCACGGCACGTCCAGAAGTACGGCGTCTACCGCCCGGAACGGCGGATGCAGCGCATCGGCCACCACGGGCACCAGACGGCGTCCGGTGCGGCGTGCGTTCTCCTTCACCATTTCGATACGGGACTCCGAGCGATCGGACGCGAGCAGCGTTTTCGGGCCACCCGACATGGCCAGTATCTTACCACCGGGCGCCGCACAAAGATCTGCAACGATCGTGCCTGGCGGAACATCCGCGTAGCGCGTCACGAGATTCGCCGCCGGATCCTGAACGATGGCGGGGCCGACCACGCTCAGGGCCTCGCCCACCCGACCGGCGTCCTCCAGGCGTACGCAGTCGGTCGCGTGCCCGACCACCGAGGCCCCGATCTCCGACTCGCCCAGGCGCTGCAGGGCCTCCTTCGGGGACAGCTCGAGGGGCAACACGAAGACGTCTGGACGTCGGTTGTTCACCTCGACGAGACGGCGGACGTCGTCCGCCTCCCAACGTTCGAGCCACCGTTTGACGAGCCACTCCGGGTGGGACCCCCACGCGGCGAGATGGCCCACCGGGTCCCCTCCGAGGTCGGGGAAGAGGCCGATGTCATCGCCCGCGGACAGGACTTTGCGAAGGACCGCGTTGGCGAAACCGGCGGGCTTGTCCCCCACGGCGGCGCGCACCTGATCCACCGTCTCGGACACCGCTGCATACCCGGGCACACGGTCCATGTAGAGGAGTTGGTACGTCCCCAGTCGTAAGATCTCCAGCAGGGTCGGCTCCACCGAGTCCAGGCCCCGATGGACGTGGGGCGCCAGTAGGTGATCGAGGCGACCACGCAGCCGGGTAACTCCGTGGGAGAGCTCGTGGGCGAACGCGCGCTCCCGAGCCTCCAAACGCCTCGCCGCTTCCGCGAACGCCCGGTCCAACCGGCGTCCGCGCTGGGCTTCAAGTCGGACCTGCAATGCGGCCTCGCGACCCGTCAGCCCAACATCCCCTTCGTCGGCGACGACGGTACCGCGATCTCCCGGGAAGGCATGCGCCCCGCGAGGTAGGCGAGTCGCCCGGCGATGATGGCGTGCTTCATGGCGTGGGACATGCGGACCGGATCGTCAGCAGCCGCCAGGGCGGTGTTCATCAGAACACCGTCGACGCCCTGTTCCATGGTCACGCATGCGTCCGACGCCGTGCCCACGCCCGCATCCACGATGACGGGAACCTCGAGCCGGCTCTTGATCTCACGGATGAAGTAAGGGTTGACCACGCCGAGGCCACTCCCGATGGGACTCGCCAGCGGCATCACGGCAACACACCCCGCGTCCTCGAGACGCAACGCCGTGATGAGGTCGTCGTTGGTGTACGCCATGACCTTGAAGCCCTCGTCGGAGAGGGTTCTGGCCGCTTCCAGCGTCGCCGCCACGTCGGGCAGGAGGGTCTTTTCGTCGCCAATGACCTCCAGTTTCACGAAGTCGTTGAAGCCTGCGGCCCGGGCCAGTCGGGCGTACCGAATCGCGTCCTCAGCGGTGTAACAACCAGCCGTGTTCGCCAGAAGGAAGAACTCACCGGGGTCGAGGTGATGGAGGATGCCGTCGGCCTTGGTCCGGTCCAGATCGATACGCCGGACCGCCACCGTCACCATCTCTGCACCCGACGCCCGGATGGCGTCCACCATGATCTCGTTGGTCTCGTACTTCCCTGTGCCCACGATGAGCCGTGAGACGAAGGTCTCGCCACCGATCACGAGGGGGCCATCCAGCGCCCGCGCCTCGTCGATCATCGTCGCCGTCATCGATTCATCCTCCGCCGACGAAGTGCACCAGTTCCAGGGCGTCACCCTCGGAGACGGTGACGTTCGGATAGCTGTCGCGCTCCAGGATCTCCCGGTTCAACTCCACGACGACCATTCCTGGCTCGAGCTCGAGGGACTCGAGGAGCGATCGGATGGTGAGACCACGCTCGATCTCCCGATCCCTTCCGTTGAGCTGGACTTGAATCGTTTCGTTCTGGCTCACGTTCGACCCTTGTTGCTCACTGATCTTCATGAAGAAGCTCCCTCCTCCGTCACCTTACCCACGCCTCCCGATGGGACGAGCGAGGGCCGAAATGTAGTCTCTAACGGCTTCCTGCGGCGCCGGAGCGTCCCAGACTCCGCGAAGTACGGCGACCCCGTGGGCTCCGGCGCTCACGACTTCGTCCACGCGAAGCGGGCCGATACCACCGATGGCGATCACAGGCACGTCTCCCGCCGCCCGTACCGCCGCCGCCAGACCGTCGACCCCGGACTCCGACTCATCCTCGTGCGATGGGGTCGCAAACACATGTCCGAAGAGCACGTAGTCCGCTCCGCCGGCGACCGCCTTCTCTACCTCGGCTCGGTCATGGGTGGAGCAACCCATGAGTGTATCCCGACCGACGAGCCCCCGGGCCGCGGCAGCAGGCAGCGACCTTCGCCCCAGATGCACGCCCGATCGCTTCCCCTCCTCGTCGTGGCCGAGTCCGAGCATCACGTCGACGCGGTCGTTCAGCTGCAGGCAAGCTCGCGACTCGTTGGCGACCTCCAGCAGCTCTTCGGCCGTCTCGTACACCGTGGCCCCCGAGGTGTGCGGCGCCCGGATGTGAAGCGCGAGCTCCCTGCCCCCTTCCCTCAGCACGCTCTGGGCTATCGATACGAAGTTGGCCCGAGCCAGGACCGAGTCGTCGGTTACGACGTGGAGTCGCGGGATCAGCCTGGGCGCCACGGCGAGGTGAACCGCTGCTACTGGA